>NZ_JBXVPZ010000024.1:0-47581 GCF_057961495.1 Streptomyces sp. P5F9
GCCCTGGCCGCCCCGTCCGCCGCCCCCGCCGGGGCCACCGGTCGGCATGCCGGAGGCGTTGCCGGTCGGCATGCCCGTCGGCTTGCCCGAGGCCGCGGCGCCCGTGGGCGCGCCGGAGGGGGCGCCGCTGGGCCGTGCCGTGGCGTTGCCGGTGGGCCTGCCGGAGGCGGAACAGGACTGGGTGGAACCGGAGTTGCCGCTCCCGGAGGACGACGACGAGTCGCTCGACCCGCAGGCCGCCAGGGCCAGGGGCGAGAGCGCCAGCAGGGCCACTGCGGGGATGAGACGCGCACGCTTCATGAGAAACAACTCCAAAAACGATGAGGATGTCTTGTGACGGGAACTCAACCAACGCCGCTTAGGGCTTCGTTGTCCGAGCCCTGTCCTCACCCTGTGCGTGGGGTAAAGGGCAACCCAAGAGGCCACCCTGACCTGCGACTTCACGGTCGGGCCGCGCCTACTCGCTGGTACAGCTCCGTGACAGAGGCGGCCGCCGCGGCCACCTCCGCGCGCACCTCCGGCGGCGATACGACCTCCAACGCGTCGGCGAACTGGAGCAGTTGACGGGCCTCGCGGACGACGCCGTACGACAGCCGGGCCGTCACCCACTCGTTCTCTCCCTCGTCCTCGGGGAGTTCGGCGAGCGAGGAGGCGTTGAGGCGCAGGAACATGTCGAGGCGGGAGCGGCGGACGCGGACGGTGACGTCGAGTCCGCCGGGGCGTTCCTCGACCTGGCGGCGCAACTCCTCCCAGGCATCGGCGAGTTCGACACCCGGGCGGCGCTTCACGGGGTCGGGGAGGAGGGTGGCCGAGTGCACGCGGTCGGCGCGGAAGAGGCGGGGGCGCGCACGGCGGTCGGCGACGAGATACCAGACACCGGCCTTGGAGACGAGGCCGTACGGGTCGACGGTGTAGGTGCTCGGCTCCTTCGCGCCGCTGTGTCGATAGCGCAGCCGCAACCGCCGGTCGGCGAAGACCGCGTCCTGCAACACGTCCAGATCCACGGCGGGTTGGGGCCCGCCCTTCCACCGCGTGGCGTCGACGAGGATGCGCCGCGAGGTCAGCTCTGCGGCCGGCCGGTACGGCGCCGGCAGCGCGGCCATCACCTTGCGCAGCGCGGAACCCAGCGCGGCGTCGAGACCGAGTGCGGCGTGGGCGCCCTGCGCGGCCAGGATGAACAGGGCGCGCGATTCGTCGGCGGTCAGTCCCGTGACGTCCGTGCGGAACCCGGCGAGCAACTCGATCCCGCCGTGCCGCCCGCGCTCGGCGTACACCGGCACCCCGGAGGCGGACAACGCCTCGACGTCCCGGTAGATGGTCCGCACCGACACCTCAAGCCGGTCGGCGAGTTCGTGCGCGGGGACGCGCCCCCGGGTCTGCAGAAGCAACAGGATCGAGAGCAGTCGGTCGGCCTTCACACCCCCAGGATCCACGGCCGGAAACCCTCCGGCAAATGCTGACGGAAACTGTCAGGTTATGGATTCACCATCACTGCCATGAACCCCAACGCGAACGACCCCCGCCCCCTGTACGCCCGAGCCACCGAGCAGGCCGCCGCCCTGATCAGGACGGTACGCCCGGACCAGCTCTCCTCCCCCACCCCCTGCACGGAGTTCGACGTACGCACCCTCCTCAGCCACCTCACCGGCGGCACCCACCGCATCGCGACGATCGGCGAGGGCGGCGACGGCATGGCCGTACACCCCTTCGTGGACGGTGTGACCGACGAGGGCTGGCCGGCCGCGTACGAGGAGGCCCGCGTCCGGGTCCGCGAGGCCTGGGCGGACGACACGCGGCTGGACGCGCTGGTCCAGGTCCCGTGGGGCGAGGCACCGGGCCGTATCGCCCTCTCGGGCTACCTCATGGAGGGCGTCACCCACACCTGGGACCTCTCCGAGTCCCTGGGCCACCCTCTCCAACTCGACCCGGAACTGGCGGAGTTCGCCCTCGCGATCGCCCGCCGGGTCCTCCCGGACGAGCAGCGGGACGCCGACACGCCCTTCGACACAGCCGTGCCGGTGGCCGAAGGGGCCGACGCGTACGGGCAGTTGGCGGCATGGCTGGGGCGGAAGCCGGTCAGCTGAGCCGGGCCCGCGCCAACTGCCGTGACTGGGCGACCAGTCGGTCCTCGCTGTCCCAGACCTCCGCGTCCTCCTCCAGGAAACCGCCGGCCAGGTTGCGGGTGGTGATCGACACCCTCAACGGTCCCGGTGCGGGCCGGGCGCGGACGTGGACCGTGAGTTCCACCGTGGGGACCCAGCCCTTCAGGCCGATCTCGAAGGCGGTCGGGGGGAGGGCGTCCACCGCGAGGAGGAGGGACAAGGGGTCCGCGTCCCGGCCGTCCGCGAGGCCGAACCAGGAGCGCATCTCGCCCTTGCCGGAGGGGGCGCCCAGGGCCCAGCCGAGGGTGGACGGGTCGAGCTTGAGCATCAGGCGGTCGGCGATCGCCGAGCTGCCGGAGACGGGGGCCGGCCCGTCCTCCGGGCCGAAGCACTGGTCCATGGGCGGGAACACCGGCGGGCGTGCCGTCGTACGGACGTCGTCGGGGAGCGCGTCCAGGTCGCCGTAGGAGGCCAGGACCCGGATGCGCTCGACCTCCGCGCCCTCGTCGTCGTACTGGAAGAGGGAGGCCTGGCCGGTGGAGAGGGTGCGGCCGGTGCGGACGGTGTCCGTGCGGATGACCGCCGGGCCGGGCTGGGATGCCGTCAGGTAGTGGGCCGAGATCGTGAACGGGTCGTTGTGGGGCAGCGCGTCCGCCAGGGCTCGGCCCAGGACGGCGAGGAGGTAGCCGCCGTTGACCGCGCTGATGATCGTCCAGCCGGCCGAGAGGTCGATGTCGTAGACGCCCGGCGCGCGGCGGGTGACCGCCGTGTCGCGGTCGAACTCGCTGTCGCCGATCGTGGCCCGTCTGGCCCGTGTGGGCGCCGGGGCGGGTGCTGCTTCTCGCATGGATGAACCGTACAACATGACATTACTAAGCGGTAGCTTTGTTGTTGCGGGCAGATGAAAACACCGGCAGACCATCGGCCGGGCGGGTGAGGAACCGGCAATTTCTTGGTAAGTGTCCGAACTCGTCCGTGACGCGCGGCCCGTGATCCCCCTCTTTGGGGACATGAGCCTCACCGGGACTCCGTTCCTCTACACCGCAGTCGTGCTGACGATCGTCGCCCTCATACTGCCGCTCGTGCTGTGGTCGCGGATGCGCGGCCCCAAGGCCGTACGCGTGGCGGCACGGGCCCTGATGCTGCTGTTCGCCCAGGCGACGGCCGTCACCCTGGTCTTCGTCATGGTCAACAACGAGAACAACCTCTACGACAACTGGGCCGACCTCCTCGGCACCGGCAACCACGTCCAGCAGGCCGCCGACCTGGGCAAGAACGGCACCGGAGACATCTCGCTGAAACGGTTGCCCAAGGTGAAGCAGGCCTTCTCCCCCGCCGAGGGCCCCGGCATGCGCGCGGCCGGCGGGGTCGAGGTCACCCAGCTCAAGGGCCGGGTCTCCGGTGTCAACGCCGAGGTGTACGTGTGGCTGCCGCCGCAGTACAAGGAGCCCGCCTACCGGCACCACAAGTTCCCGGTCGTCGAACTGCTGCCGGGCTATCCGGGTTCGGCGAAGGCCTGGTTCGGGTCGCTGCACGCGAACGAGCAGCTGCTGCCGCTGATGAAGAGCGGGCGGGTCGCGCCCTTCATCCTGGTCGCGCCGCGCACCAACCTGCTGGCCGGCGTCGACACCGGCTGCGCCAACATCACCGGCACGGTCAACGCCGACACCTGGCTGAGCGTCGACGTACCGAAGATGGTCATGGACAACTTCCGCGCCGAGGCGGCTCCTTCGGGCTGGGCGGTGGCCGGCTACTCGGCCGGCGCGCACTGCGCGGTCAAGCTCGCCGTCGCCCACCCGGACCGGTACCGCGCGGCCGTGGGCATGTCCGGCTACAACGACCCGATCGCCGAACGCAATTCACTCGCCGCCGCGAGCCCGGCCCTGCGCGCCGCGAACAACCCGTACCTGCTGCTCAAGGCGAAGAAGACGCCGCCGCCGATCGCCCTGTACATCTCCGGCGAGTCCGGCGACGGCTACGAGGCGGGCACCGGGCTGGCCTCCGTCGCCGAGGCGCCGACGACCGTGCACGTGGTGTTCCTGCCGCGCAGCGACGGCGGTCACACGATGGCGCTGTGGCGGCCGCAGGTGAAGGCGGTGTTCCGCTGGCTGACCCTGGAGATGGGCAAGAACCGTCCGCACGCGAAGGCCGGGACGACTACTCCTCACGGACGGTCGACCTCCGGTTCCACGCACGCGGAGCTCGCCAGTGGAACCGCATCGCGAGCAGGCGCAGCACGAAGGCGGTGACGACCGCGAGCCCGCTGGTGAACGGGCCGAGCGCGTCGTAGCGGATGCAGACGGCGACCATGGTGGCACCGACGATCGCCGGGACCGCGTACAGGTCGCGGTCCCAGCGGAGCAGGGACGGAGTCTCGTTGGCCAGGACGTCCCGCAGCACACCGCCGCCGACGGCGGACCCGAGGCCGAGGGCCACCGAGGCGGTCAGGCCGAGCCCGTAGTCGTACGCCTTCACCGTGCCGGTGACACAGAACAGGCCGAGGCCGGCCGCGTCGAAGACGTTGACTCCGGCCTGGATGCGCTCCACGTGCGGATGGAGGAAGAAGACGAGGAGCGCGGCGAAGAGCGGGGTGCTGAAGTAGCCCAGGTCCGTGAAGGCGGCCGGGGGTACGGCCCCGATGATGAGGTCCCGGAAGACCCCTCCGCCCAGCGCGGTGACCTCGGCGAGCACGGCGATGCCGAACACGTCGAAGTTCTTGCGGACGGCCAGCAGCGCGCCGGAGATGGCGAACACGAAGATGCCGACGAGGTCGAGCGTGTGCTGGACGGAGGGGCTGAACAGTTGCTGGAGCACCCCACATTCTTACCTGTAGAAGGGTGCCTCCCTTTCAAAGCAAGGGTTACAGGGTCGGTTTCCCTGGCGTGAACAGCCAGGTCTGGAACAGGTCGTCGAGCTGTTGCCCGCTGATCTTCTCGGCGAGCTTGATGAACTCGGCGGTGCTCGCGTTGCCGTAGCGGTGAAGCTTCGTCCAGGTGGGCAGCAGCTTGAAGAACGCGGTGTCGCCGATGCGTTCGCGGAGCATCTGGAGGGTCATCGCGCCGCGCTGGTAGACGGCCGAGGCGAACATGGTGTCCCGCTGCGGATCGGCTACGACGGTCTGCCAGAAGGCGTTGTCGGCGGGGCGGGAGTTGTAGCCGGCCAGGAACGAGTCGTGCGCGGTGCGGGTGCCCTGGTGTTCGGCCCACAGCCACTGGGCGTAGGTCGCGAAGCCCTCGTTGAGCCAGATGTCCTTCCAGTGCGCGACCGACACGGAGTCGCCGAACCACTGGTGGGCCAGCTCGTGCACGATCGTCGTCTCGTTGCGCACGGCCGAGTAGGCGGGCTTGCTCTGCACCTCCAGCGAGAACCCGGCCTCCGGCATGTCGTCGACGATCGCGCCGGTCTCCTCGAAGGGGTACGGCCCGAAGACCTGCGACCAGTAGTCGGTCGCGGCGGCTGTCACGGCGTACACGTCGACGCTGTTGCTGTTGGCGAGGACCGGGTCGATGGCGACGTAGATCGGGGTGCCGCCGGGGGTCGTACCCGTCTTCACGTCGAACTTCCCGATGGTGGCGGTCGCGAGATAGGTGGCCATGGGCTTGCTCTCGCGCCAGTGGGTGTACGTCGAGTCGCCCTTGTCGTACGTCGAGACGAGCCGGCCGTTGGAGACTCCGGTGAGGCCCTTGGGGGCCTTGATGCGGATGTCGTAGGTGGCCTTGTCGGAGGGGTGGTCGCTGGACGGGAACCAGGTGGAGGCGGCGTTGGGTTCGCAGGCGACGAAGACCCCGTCGGTGGTCTTCATCCAGCCGTAGTCGGAGCCGAACACGATGGGGCCGTTGAGGGGTTCGGGCACCCCGCCGTAGGTGACGGTGACCGTGAAGTCCCTGCCCTTGCGGAGCGAGTCCTTCGGGGTGATGCGCAGTTCGTCGCCGGTGCGGGTGAACCGGGCCCGTCTGCCGTTCACTTCGACCTTGGTGACCTCCAGCTTCTGGAGGTCGAGGTCGAAGGAGGAGAGGTTCTGGGTGGCGCGGGCGGTGAGGGTCGTACGGCCGTCGAGGCGGTCGGTGTCGGGGTTGTAGGCGACGTCGAGGGCGTAGTGCCGGGCGTCGAAGCCGCCGTTGCCGAGTTGCGGGAAGTAGCTGTCACCGATGCCGTCGGCGCCGGGGGTGGGGGCGGAGGAGGCGGCTATGACAAGAAAAGAGGCCGCCGCGGTAGCGAGGGCCCCTAAACGTGCCGAACGGGAGAGTGCCATGAGTCGTCCCTTCGGGTGCGTTTCCGATCAGTCGGACACGCTCGACTCTGCACTCTCCCGTTTCGTCATGGTCATGACTTTACCAACTTGTCATGCCCTACTTGGCAGTTGACTCCTGATCGCCGGATTCCGCTTCGGGGGTCTCCGTCTCGGGAGTCTCCGCCTCCGGGGCCTCCGCCTCGGGAGTCTCCGCCGGCTTCTCCAGGACCGCGGCGCCCACCAGTTCCACCGCTTCCTTCGCGGCGCTCAGCAGGACGGTGTCCTGCGGGGCCTGGTCCGCGAAGTTCTCCGGGTGGTGGCAGGCGACCTGCTGGCCGGGCCGGAGCTCGATCAGCTGGGGTTCCTTCGTGCGGCAGATCTCCGTGGCCTTCCAGCAGCGCGTGTGGAAACGGCAGCCGCTGGGCGGGGAGATCGGCGAGGGGACGTCGCCCTTGAGCAGGATGCGCTCGCTCTTGGCGCCCCGGCGCTTGGGGTCCGGCACCGGCACGGCCGACATCAGGGCCTTGGTGTACGGGTGCATCGGCGACTCGTACAGCTTGGTGCTGTCGGCGAGTTCGACGATCTTGCCGAGGTACATCACCGCGACCCGGTCCGAGACATGGCGTACGACGGAGAGGTCGTGCGCGATGATCACGTACGTCAGGCCGAGCTCCGTCTGGAGGTCGTCCATGAGGTTGACGACCTGCGCCTGGATCGACACGTCGAGCGCCGAGACCGGCTCGTCCGCCACCACGAGCTTGGGCTTGAGGGCGAGCGCGCGGGCGATGCCGATGCGCTGGCGCTGACCGCCGGAGAACTCGTGCGGGTAGCGGTTGAAGTGCTCGGGGCTCAGACCGACCAGCTCCAGAAGGCGCTGGACCTCCTTGCGCACCCCGCCCTCGGGCTCCACGCCCTGGAGCCGGAACGGCGCCGAGACGATCGAGCCGATGGTGTGCCGGGGGTTCAGGGAGCCGTACGGGTCCTGGAAGATCATCTGGATGTCCCGCCGCAGCGGACGCATCCCGGCCGCGTTCAGGGTCGTGATGTCCTGGCCCTCGAAGTGGATCGAGCCGCCCGTCGGGTCCTGGAGCCGGGTGATGACCCGGCCCATGGTCGACTTGCCGCAGCCCGACTCCCCGACGACGCCCAGGGTCTCGCCCTTGCGCACCTCGAAGTCGATGCCGTCGACGGCCTTCACCGCGGCGACCTGACGCTGCAGGATCCCCTTCTTGATGGGGAAGTGCTTCTTCAGGCCCTCGACCTTGAGCAGCACCTCACGGTCCCCCGAGGAGGCCGCCTGCTCCGGTACGACCGCGGTGGCGGCCTGTTTGTTCGTATCGCTCACAGCTTCGGCGCAATCTCTTCGGTCCAGATCCGCGTACGGTCCGCAGCCGGGAGGTGACAGGCGGACCAGTGCCCGCCGGCGACCAGCTCCAGCTCGGGGCGCACGGTTCGCGTGACGTCGCCCTTGGGGATGTCCGCGTACGGGCAGCGCGGGTGGAAGGCGCAGCCCGAGGGGACGTTGATGAGGCTCGGCGGCTGGCCCTTGACCGGGATGAGCCGCTCCGAGGTCTCCCGGTCGATGCGCGGCATCGAGCCCAACAGGCCCCAGGTGTACGGGTGTTGCGGCTTCTCGAAGATCTCGTCGACGGGACCGCGCTCCACGCACCGGCCGCCGTACATGACCAGGACGTCGTCGGCGATCTCGGCGACGACACCGAGGTCGTGGGTGATCAGGACGACCGCGGAGCCGAACTCCTTCTGCAGGTCCCGGATGAGGTCGAGGATCTGCGCCTGGACGGTCACGTCCAGGGCGGTCGTCGGCTCGTCCGCGATGAGCAGTTCGGGGTTGTTGACCAGGGCCATCGCGATCATCGCGCGCTGGCGCATACCGCCGGAGAACTCGTGCGGGTAGCCGTCGACGCGCTTGGCCGGCTCGGGGATGCCGACCCGGTCGAGCATCTCGATGGCGCGCGTGCGGGCGGTCTTCTTGCTGACGTCGTGGTGGACCCGGTACGCCTCGACGATCTGGTCGCCGATCTTGTAGTACGGGTGCATCGCGGACAGCGGGTCCTGGAAGATCATGGACATCTGCTGGCCGCGGAGCTTGCGCACCTCGTCCGGCTGGGCGCCCACGAGTTCCTGGCCGTCGAGCCAGATCTCGCCGGTCATCCGCACGTTCTTGCCGCGCGGGCCGAGCCGGTGCAGGCCCATGATCGCCAGCGAGGTGACGGACTTGCCGGAACCGGACTCGCCCACGATGGAGAGGGTCTTGCCCTTCTCCAGCGAGAAGCTGAGCCCGTCGACGGACTTGACCACGCCGTCGTCGGTCGGGAAGTGCACCTTGAGGTCGCGGACTTCGAGGAACGAACTCGGGGCGTCCGAGGGCGAGTTGACGGGCTCGCCGACCGCGGCGCCGGTCTTGGAAAGGTCGGTCACGAGAGCCTCACCCGCGGGTCGGCGGCGGCGTACAACAGGTCCACCAGGAGATTTGCGATCACTACGAAGAACGCTGCGAGCAGGGTCACGCCGAGGATCGGGGGCAGGTCGTTGCTCTCGATCGACTGCACCGCGTACTGGCCGATGCCGTGCAGGGAGAACACCGACTCGGTGATCAGCGCACCGCCGAGCAGCAGACCGAGGTCCATGCCGAAGACGGTGATGATCGGCGTCAGGGCGGCCCGCAGACCGTGCTTGACGACGACGTTGCGTTCCCGCAGGCCCTTGGCGCGGGCCGTGCGGATGAAGTCCTCGTTCATCGTCTCCAGCATGCCCGAGCGGGTGAGCCGCGCGTAGATGGCGGAGTACAGGAGCGCGAGCGAACACCAGGCCGGGAACAGCGTGTTGGCCCACTGCGCGGGGTTCTCGGTGAACGGGACGTAGGTGCGGCCGAAGATCGGCCACTGGTACGTGAAGAGCAGGATGGCGAGGTTGCCCGTGAAGAACATGGGCAGTGAGACACCCGCGAGCGCCACGCCCATGAAGGCGCGGTCGAAGAACGACCGCGGCTTGAGCGCGGAGATCACACCGACCGTGACACCGGACAGCAGCCAGAGCACGGCGGCGCCGGAGGCCAGCGAGATGGTGACCGGAAGGCGGGAGGTGAGCTGCGGCCAGACCTCGACGTGGTCCTTGAAGGAGTAGCCGAAGCAGGGCGCGTCGCAGTGCACCGTGGTGGGGCCGAGGTTGTAGGTGGCGCCCGCCACGATCCCCTTGATGAAGTGCCAGTACTGCAGGTAAAGAGGCTGGTCCAGACCGAGGTTGTGCTTGACCGCGGCGATGTCCGCCGCCGACGGGCTCTTCCCGATGTACTGCTGGGCCAGCTGGTCCGCGGTCTGGCCGGCGAGCCGTGGCAGCAGGAAGAAGATGCCGAAGGTGACCGCGGAGACGACCAGCAGCAGGATCACCGCTGCGACCGTCCGACGGAGAATGTACGAGATCACGGGGATCGGCGCTGGTGCCCGCGGGCCGCAAAGCCCGCGGGCACCAATGCCTTCACCTGCCTTCCGGGGCTACGACTACTTCGTGGTGCCGATGTTGAGGTAGTCGTACTGGCCGCTGAAGGCCGCCGTCGACACCAGGTTGCTGTAGTTCGCCGGACGAGCGAGCAGGACCTTGAAGTAGGTCAGCGGAACGAGGGCCGCGTCGCTCATGGTCTGCTTGTCGATCTGGGCGTACATGCTGTTGCGGGTGGCCACGTCCTCGGTGCCGATGGCCTTGGCGAGGAGGGCGTTGACCGACTTGTTGTCGTACTGCGACAGGTTGGTGTTACCCGACGCGCCGATCGCCTCACCGTTCAGGATCTGCTGCTCGAAGCCGTAGCCGGAGGGCCAGTCGGCACCCCACTGCATCATGATCAGGCCGATGTTCTGCTGCTCGGTGAACTTCGGGACACCCGCGTAGTCGGTGAAGTACTTGCCCGACGGGTACTGCTTCAGGCTGGCGTTGATGCCGACGGCCTTCAGCGAGTTGATGATCGCGGTGGCCGCGGAGATCTCCTGCGGGCGGTCGCTGCGGGCCGAGAGGTTCGTCGAGATCGACGTCTTGCCGCAGGCCTGCAGCTGCGCCTTGGCCTTGGCGACGTCACCCTTGTTGCCGGTGGTGGCGTACTGGTCGGCCTTCTGGTAGCCGGTGATGTCCGGCGGCAGGACGGTGCTGGCGATCTCACCGCGGATCGGGCCGCCCTCGGCGGTCTGCACGGAGACCTTGTCGATGGCGTACTCGACGGCCTTGCGGCAGGCCACGTTGTCGAACGGCTTCACCTTGGTGTTGATCGCCATGTAGACGAGACGGCCACCGAAGGTGTTGTCCGTGCCCGCCTTCTTGTCGGCGGAGGTCAGCAGCTGCGCCTGAGTCGCGGCCTGGACACCCGTACCGCCCATGTCGATCGCGTTGCCCGCGAGGACGTCCTTGTCGATCGTGTCGGCGTTGACCTTCAGGTTCACGACGATCTTGTCCGGGTACTGCTTGCGCAGCGGGTCCGTCGCCGCGTTCCAGTTCTTGTTGCGCACGAGGACGGCCTGCTTGCCGTCCTGGTAGCTCTGGAACTGGTACGAGCCGGAGGACACGATGTTCTTGACGTAGTCGACGCCGGTGTCCTTCGCCTGCGGCACCGGAGCCGTCTGCGGCGCCGCGACCAGGTAGTCGAACTCCTGGAAGGCCGTGTTCAGGTGGAAGACGATCGTGGTGTCGTCCGGGGTCGCGATGGACTTGAGGCCGTCGGCGCTCTTGTCCTTGTACGGGCCCTTGTAGTCCTTGCCGCCGACCAGGAACTGCTGGAAGTAGTTCGGGCCGAGGGAGAGCACGTCACGCGCGAAGTTCGAACGCTCCACGGCGTACTTGACGTCCTTGGACGTGATCGCCGTGCCGTCCTGGTACTTCAGGCCCGAACGCAGCTTGTACGTCCAGGTCTTGCCGCCGTCGCTGGAGACACCCTTGCTCGCGGCGAGGTCCGGGACCAGGGTGTTGCCCTTGGAACCGGGGCCGGGCTCGAACGTCATCAGCGGACGGGCGTACAGCCGGCTGAAGTTGTACATGTACGCGTAGTACGTGTTGCCCGGGTCGAACGAGTCCGGGACGTCGGACAGTTCGTAGGTGACCGTCCCGCCCTTGTGCGTAGAGGCGTTGACGACGTCCTTGGTCGCTGCGTTGGCCCCAGCCGCCTTCGTACCGTTGTCACTCTTACTGTCATCGGCCTTGCTGCAACCTGCCATGAGCAGTGTCGCGGAGCCGATGGCCGCAACTGCGGCCAGCGCTGACCTTCGCATGATGGTCTGCTTCCTCCATTGTCGGAAACTTGGTGGACTCTCGGGTGCGGGCCCTAGCGGCTGCGGGGGTCGAGAGCGTCGCGGAGACCGTCGCCCAGCAGGTTGAACGCCAGGACGGTCACGAAGATGGCGAGGCCGGGAACGATCATGTACGCGGGGTCGACCTCGTAATAGGTGACCGCGTCCCGCAACATGCCGCCCCAGGATGCCTGCGGGGGCTGGATACCGACCCCGAGGAAGCTGAGAGACGCCTCGAAGAGGATGTTCGTCGGGATGAGCAGCGTCGAGTAGACGATGATCGGGCCGACCAGGTTGGGCAGCAGCTCCCGGAAGAGGATGTACGGCGCCTTGGCGCCCATGCCCCGGGAGGCGTCCACGAACTCCCGCTCGCGCAGGGCGAGGGTCTGGCCGCGGACGATCCGGCCCAGGTAGGGCCAGTTGAAGAAGCCGATGACGAAGATCAGCACGCTCAGGTGCAGCGGCAGGCCGTTGAGGCCGAAGGCGCCGCCCTGGAGGGTCGCCGAGATGGCGATCGCGAAGAGCAGCAGGGGGAAGGCGAGGAAGGTGTCCATCAGGCGGCTGATGATCGAGTCGACCCGGCCGCCGTAGTACCCGGCGACGACGCCGAGGATCGTGCCGATCACGTTCGACAGGATCGTGGCGCCGAAGGCGACCACCAGCGACACCCAGGAGCCTTCGAGGATGCGGGTGGCGACGTCCCGGCCGAACTGCGGGTCCACGCCGAGCGGGTGGTCCCAGCTCATGCCGCCCCAACCGCCCGTGGGCAGCGAGGTGTTGGCGTCGATCAGGTTCTGGTGGAAGGCGTCGGGATCCAGCCCGAACATCGACTGGATCGGACGGGAGAGTGCCGCGACCAGGATCAGCAGGACGACGATGACACCGCCGGCGACGGCGACTCTGTCCTTCTTGAACCGGGTCCAGGCGATCTGTCCAAGGGAACGGCCCTCGATCTGCCCCTTCTCGGCGCCGGCGAGCACAGCCTCCGGCTGCGCCCCGGCTTCCGCCCCCGTGGTCTCGATCGGTGCGGTCACTGTGACCCGACCCCTCTCGCCGGTGGTTACCGGCTTACGCCTGCCGCGGATTAGCGGCTTTGTCGACTTGCAGTGGACATGGGTCCCCGGACCCTGTGTCTGAGTCGCGAGTCTTCAGCGTGGCTGCGATCACCCGCCAGGCCTGACGGCGAAAGTATGCGCAACCGTGATGCTTAACTAGGGATTCCGTTATCCGAACAGCGGGTAACGCCCCCCGGACGCCGGGCACTTTGGACAGAACGGAGATTCGACGTCTTTCGGGGCACCACGCCGCCGTCTACGCGCGAAGAAATGTGTCGTAGACGTAAATCCTGCGGAGAAGCTGGGAAGAGGACTCGCGGGTTCAGTATCCACCACGGACGGGCGGGTAGCCGTACCCACCCGCCGGGGCGGGCGCCGCGTGCGCCTCGCGGTCGTAGAACGGGCGGGCGTTCGCCCGCAGCCACAGCGCCACCGGGTCGTAGTCGTCGGACATCGCCACGGTCGAGACCGGCAGCCCGTCGGGGACCGCGCCGATCGACTGCTGCATCATGCCGCGCACCGAGTCGACGGCCGGGGGGCTGGTGTCGTAGACGTCCAGACCGATCGCGAGATACGGCGCTCCGAGCGCGGGCTGCACCCAGGCGCGGCGCAGCGCGCGGACCGCCGGGGTGCGGTGGGCGTTCTGCGTGAGCAGGGCGTAGAACTGCGGGATCTCGATGCCCGGTTCCGACAGGCGCAGGGGCCCGGCCGGCTGGCGTTCCAGGCCGGTGGCGATCCGGCGGAGGTCGAGCCAGGGGATGCCGACGCCGCCGCCCGGCGCGTGCGGGTTGAGCCAGAGGCCGAAGTGGTCGGGGTAGAGGGTGCGGGCCACGTCCAGGCCGTCGACCACCTCGTAGGAGCGGTTCCAGCCGCTCGCCGACAGTTCCTGGGCGGAGGTGACGCAGGGGGCGTAGCCGTACGTGTCGACCTGCATGTTTCCGTACTGGGCGTCCGGGGAGCCGGACTGGCCGTGCCACAGGAGCATCCAGATCTGACCGGAGTGGGGGGTCGCGAGGGCGCGCAGGAGCGCCTCGTAGGCGTCGTAGCGCCCGGGCGTCACCTGGCGCAGCATGTGCTCGACCTGGCCGGTCGCGGTGCGGCTGCCGCTGGCGCTCAACGTGTACCGCCCCTTCTTCTGGTTGGTTGCCCTGCGTTGGAGACCAGCTTAAGCGCCCAAGGGGTGGGGGCCTGGTGTGCGTTCGCGAGTGGCGGTGCGTTGTGGCTGAGCGCGCAGTTCCCCGCGCCCCTAAGTTGGCTGCCCTTCTCGGAACTTCTAGTGACCCTGTGTATAGAAGGGGCGTACCGTCTGGCGCATCCAGTCCGCCACGGGGTCTTGAGTCACGTCGAGCAGAACCAAGTTGACCTGCCACTGGACCGTTACCTGGCCCAGCGCTCGGGCAAGCGCTTCCATCGGGGCCGCTCTCAAGTCGCCGTCCCAGTTGGTGAGTTCGACGCCTACGAACATCACCGGGTCGGCCGTTTCGATGGCGGCCAGGCAGCGGCGGGCCGAGGCGACCACGCCGAGGGTGGCGAACTCGGCGGAGGCCGCGGCGAGGAAGTCGACCGGGTCGTCCTGCCAGTCGGGTTCGAAGAGGCGGACGCGGCCGCCGCTGGTGGGGCCGTCGAGGGCGGTGCGGCCGATGCGGCACAGCTCGGCCACCGCGAGGGGCGGGAGCGGGACGCCGACCATGCCGCCCGGGTTCACCGCGATGCCGACCTGCGGGGGCAGCCCGCGGGCGAACTCCACCGCCGGCGCGATCGTGAACGACAGATGCGAGCCGACGACCTGGCGGAACTGCTCCTCGGAGCTGAAGACCGGGACGTACGCCTGCCCCTCGATGTCCAGCGTCGGCAGGTCCAGGGGACCGCTCTGCGGGCCGCCGCCGCTGGGGAGCGGGACCCAGACGAAGCTGCGGCCGAGCACCTCGACGATCCGGCCGCCGGCCGAGGGCATGCCGAGGGACGTCGAGAGCACCTCCTCCAGCTCGTTGCCCGGCCAACCGCCGTGCGGATGGGGGTGGGGGTACGCCTGTCCGGGGAAGTCCGCCGGGAAGTCCATCTACCTACCGCCTGCTGGTGAAACCGCCTGCTGTAACCCTGCTGTGGCTGAAAAGGCTAGCGGCTCAGTCCGCGAAGTCGATCCGGCGCAACTCGTCCGCCGCGTCCCGGTCCAGGAGGACCACCGAACCCACTCCGTGCGGCAGCTCGCCGCGCTCCACCGCGCGCAACAGGCGGGCGGCGGCCCTGCGGTGGCGCAGGAACGCGTACCGCGAGACTCCGCGTCCCCGCTCGCGCTGGCCGTCGAGCGCGGTGTCCGGGGTGACGTCGAGGAACACCAGGTGCAGCGTGCCGCCCCGGCGCCCGGCGGCACGGGCCAGCCAGCCGCGCACCCACGTCTGCGTACCGCAGTCGTGCACGACGGCTCCGGACGCGGAACGGAGCACGCGGTGCAGTCCGGCGTAGTGGGCGAGGCGGACCAGGGGACGGTAGATCGCGTAGGGCAGGACTCCCGCTGTGCGGGCGTCCCAGCGGTCCCGGGTGTCCTGACTGTCGACTCGGACGCCGTCGCCGCCCGCCACCGCGCGCCGCATCAGCGTGGACTTGCCGCTGCCGGGCAGGCCGGTGACGACGACCAGGTCGCGGGGGCCGAAGCGGAGTCCGTGCGGGCTGTGGCCGGCGCGCTCGCGGAGATCGCGGACCGTCGGTACCGGGCGGGCCGGGCATGCCTCCCTGGCCGGGGCCGAGGGCTGCTCGGGCAGCGCTACGGCCGAGGTCGTGGCGTACGCCGTGGTCCTTGTCACCGTGATCGTCCTCCCTGCGGGGTCAGGAAAGGTTCTCCCCACTGAACGTAAAGAGAAGGTAATGCACGGTGTCTCGCGGTTCCGTTCGCGTCCAGCCACAGGCCTGTTACAAAGCCTGTGCGATGATGTGGCCGCCTAACTGCATACCGGCCGCTTGAATCCGCGCGGGAGAGTCCCCAGTCGTACGTCACCTGGGGCGCCGAAGGAGCAAGTCCCTCCCTTGAATCTCTCAGGCCCCGTTACCGCGCGGGCGAGGCACATCTGAAAAGCGGACCGCCAGCGACGGTGGTCCCACCCAAGGTGCAACCCATGTTCCGCGTGCGGTCATGGCGAACCTCTCAGGTCCCGATGACAGATGGGGAGGAACGACCTCGCCGTCATGCCTTGGGAGACCGACCGATGAGCAGTACCGCCACCCCTGAGAAGCGCCGCACCGCGCTCGACGCGCTGCACCGCTCGCTCGGTGCGACGATGACCGACTTCGCCGGCTGGGACATGCCGCTGCGCTACGGCTCCGAGCGCGACGAGCACCTCGCCGTCCGCACGAAGGCCGGCCTCTTCGACCTCTCCCACATGGGCGAGATCACGGTCACCGGACCGCAGGCCGCCCAGCTCCTCAACTACGCCCTCGTCGGCAACATCGCCTCCGTGGGCCTCGTCCGCGCCCGCTACACCATGATCTGCCGGGCCGACGGCGGCATCCTGGACGACCTCATCGTCTACCGGCTCGCCGAGACCGCGTACATGGTGGTCGCCAACGCCTCCAACGCGCAGGTGGTGCTGGACGCGCTCACCGAGCGGAGCGACGGCTTCGACGCCGTGGTCCGTGACGACCGTGACGCGTACGCCCTGCTCGCCGTCCAGGGGCCCGAGTCCCCCGGCATCCTCAAGTCGCTCACCGACGCCGACCTCGACGGCCTGAAGTACTACGCCGGTCTGCCCGGCACGGTCGCGGGCGTCCCCGCGCTGATCGCCCGCACCGGCTACACCGGCGAGGACGGCTTCGAGCTGTTCGTGAAGCCGGAGCACGCCGTCGAGCTGTGGCAGGCGCTGACCAAGGCCGGCGAGGGCGTCGGTCTGGTCCCCTGCGGACTGTCCTGCCGGGACACGCTGCGCCTGGAGGCGGGCATGCCGCTGTACGGGCACGAGTTGAGCACGGAGCTGACCCCCTTCGACGCCGGGCTCGGCCGGGTCGTGAAGTTCGAGAAGGACGGCGACTTCGTCGGGCGTACGGCCCTGGAGGCGGCCGCCGAACGCGCCGCCTCGCAGCCCCCGCGCGTCCTCGTCGGACTGGTCGCCGAGGGCCGCCGGGTCCCGCGCGCCGGGTACCCCGTCGTCGCGGACGGTCAGGTGATCGGCGAGGTCACCTCCGGCGCCCCCTCCCCCACGCTGGGCAAGCCCATCGCCATGGCCTACGTCGACGCCGCGCACTCGGCGCCGGGCACGGCCGGTGTCGGCGTGGACATCCGGGGCAGTCACGAGCCGTACGAGGTCGTGGCGCTGCCGTTCTACAAGCGCGAGAAGTGACAGTCGTCGTAGCGTCACGTCTGTGACCCGGGGCGGATCGCCCCTGCCCGCCGATGTCCTCCGTAGTCCCCCATTCATCAGCACTCCCCCGCGTACAGGAGAATTCAGGCCATGAGCAACCCCCAGCAGCTGCGCTACAGCAAGGAGCACGAGTGGCTGTCGGTCGCCGAGGACGGCGTCTCGACGGTCGGCATCACCGAGTTCGCGGCCAACGCGCTCGGCGATGTCGTCTACGCCCAGCTCCCCGACGTCGGCTCCACGGTGACCGCGGGCGAGTCCTGCGGTGAGCTGGAGTCGACGAAGTCGGTGTCCGACCTGTACTCGCCCGTCGGCGGCGAGGTCACCGAGATCAACGAGGACGTCGTGAACGACCCGTCGCTGGTGAACTCGGCCCCCTTCGAGGGCGGCTGGCTGTTCAAGGTGCGCGTCGCGGAGGAGCCGGGCGACCTGCTCTCCGCCGACGAGTACACCGCGTTTTCCGCCGGCTGAGGAGTCGTACACCTGATGTCTGTTCTGAACACGCCCCTGCACGAGCTCGACCCGGACATCGCCGCCGCGGTCGACGCCGAGCTGCGCCGGCAGCAGTCCACGCTGGAGATGATCGCCTCGGAGAACTTCGCTCCGGTCGCGGTCATGGAGGCGCAGGGCTCGGTCCTCACCAACAAGTACGCCGAGGGGTACCCGGGCCGTCGTTACTACGGCGGCTGCGAGTACGTCGACGTGGCCGAGCAGATCGCGATCGACCGGGTCAAGGAGCTGTTCGGCGCCGAGTACGCCAACGTGCAGCCGCACTCGGGCGCCTCCGCGAACCAGGCCGCGCTGTTCGCGCTGGCCCAGCCCGGCGACACCATCCTCGGCCTGGACCTGGCGCACGGGGGTCACCTGACCCACGGGATGCGGCTGAACTTCTCCGGCAAGCAGTTCAACGTGGTCGCCTACCACGTGGACCCGACGACCGGCCTGGTCGACATGGCCGAGCTGGAGAAGCTCGCCAAGGAGCACCGGCCGAAGGTGATCATCGCGGGCTGGTCGGCGTACCCGCGCCGGCTGGACTTCGCGGAGTTCCGCCGGATCGCGGACGAGGTCGAGGCGTACCTGTGGGTCGACATGGCGCACTTCGCGGGCCTGGTGGCGGCGGGTCTGCACCCGAACCCCGTCCCGTACGCCGATGTCGTCACATCCACGACCCACAAGACGCTGGGCGGCCCGCGCGGCGGCATCATCCTGGCGAAGAAGGAGTTCGCGAAGAAGCTGAACTCCTCCGTCTTCCCGGGCTTCCAGGGCGGTCCGCTGGAGCATGTGATCGCCGCGAAGGCGGTCTCCTTCAAGGTCGCGGCCGGCGAGGACTTCAAGGAGCGGCAGCGGCGTACCGTGGAGGGTGCGCGGCTGCTGGCCGAGCGCCTGGTGCGGGACGACGTGAAGGCCGTAGGGGTCGACGTCCTGTCCGGTGGTACGGACGTGCACCTGGTCCTGGTCGACCTGCGGAACTCCGAGCTGGACGGCCGGCAGGCCGAGGACCGGCTCCACGAGGTCGGCATCACGGTCAACCGCAACGCCGTCCCGAACGACCCGCGGCCCCCGATGGTGACGTCCGGCCTGCGCATCGGCACCCCGGCGCTGGCGACCCGCGGCTTCTCGGCCGAGGACTTCGCCGAGGTCGCGGACGTGATCGCCGAGACGCTCAAGGCGCCCAGTCCCTTCGGGGAGGCCGACGTGGAGGGTCTGAAGGCCCGGGTGACCGCGCTGGCGGAGAAGTACCCGCTGTATCCCGGGCTGTAGCCCGTCGGGGACACCGGCGCACACTGGGAGGTGTGCGCCGGTGTCCTACCCCTTGCACCACCCCGCACGTCTTGCGTTCTGAGGAGTCACCGTGGCCATCTCGGTCTTCGACCTGTTCTCGATCGGCATCGGCCCGTCCAGCTCCCACACGGTCGGCCCGATGCGGGCGGCCCGCATGTTCGCGCGCCGGCTGCGCAACGAGGACCTGCTGGACTCCGTCGCCTCCGTCCGCACCGAGCTGTACGGCTCCCTCGGCGCGACCGGCCACGGGCACGGCACCCCGAAGGCGGTGCTGCTCGGCCTGGAGGGCGAGTCGCCGCGCACGGTGGACGTGGAGGGCGCGGACGAACGGGTCGAGCGGATCAAGGAGTCGGGCCGCATCCGCCTCCTCGGCGAGCACGAGATCCCCTTCTCCTACGACGCCGACCTGAAGCTGCACCGCCGGAAAACCCTGCCGTACCACGCGAACGGCATGACGCTGTGGGCGTACGACGCGGCGGGCACCGAGCTGCTGTCGAAGACGTACTACTCGGTGGGCGGCGGTTTCGTCGTCGACGAGGAGGCGGTCGGCGCCGACCGCATCAAGCTGGACGACACGGTCCTCAAGTACCCCTTCCGCACGGGCGACGAGCTGCTGCGCCTCACCCAGGAGACGGGTCTGTCGATCTCCGCGCTGATGCTGGAGAACGAGCGCGCCTGGCGCACGGAGGAGGAGATCCGGGCCGGGCTGCTGGAGATCTGGCGCGTGATGCAGGCGTGCGTCTCGCGGGGCATGTCGCGGGAGGGCATCCTGCCGGGCGGCCTCCGGGTCCGCCGCAGGGCCGCCATGTCGGCACGCCAACTCCGGGCGGAGGGCGACCCGTTGGCGCACGCGATGGAGTGGATCACGCTCTACGCGATGGCCGTGAACGAGGAGAACGCGGCGGGCGGCCGCGTGGTCACCGCCCCCACGAACGGCGCCGCCGGCATCATCCCGGCCGTCCTGCACTACTACATCAACTTCGTGCCGGGCGCGGACGAGGACGGCGTGGTCCGCTTCATGCTCTCGGCCGGCGCCATCGGCATGCTCTTCAAGGAGAACGCCTCCATCTCCGGCGCCGAGGTCGGCTGCCAGGGCGAGGTCGGCTCCGCCTGCTCGATGGCGGCGGGCGCGCTGGCCGAGGTCCTCGGCGGCTCCCCCGAGCAGGTCGAGAACGCCGCCGAGATCGGCATGGAACACAACCTCGGCCTCACCTGCGACCCCGTCGGCGGCCTGGTCCAGATCCCCTGCATCGAACGCAACGGCATGGCCGCGGTGAAGGCGGTCACCGCGGCGCGGATGGCGATGCGGGGAGACGGGTCGCACAAGGTGTCCCTCGACAAGGTCATCAAGACGATGAAGGACACGGGGGCGGACATGAGCGTGAAGTACAAGGAGACTGCTCGGGGTGGGCTCGCGGTGAACATCATCGAATGCTGAGGGAATGGGCCCTGAGCAGCGCGTTCGTTTCTTTCAGTGCTGTCAGGGCCTTCCCTGCTTGCTCGGCGGAAAGTCCCTGGAAACGCCCTGGGACAGGCGTGAAAGTCCCTGAAAAGTCCCTGGGTTGTCCCACGGGACAGGCGCCTGACCTGGGGAATCGCAACACCCTCGATTGCCGCTCCGCTTCGCACAGGCCGCCGACAATCGCGAGGATGTATCAAATCGATCCCCTAAGGCCACCACAGGGGTACCATTCGATACATGAGTGCTGCGGAGAACTCGCGCCTGGAGCAGCGGCTGACCGGCCTCTCCCCCACGTTCACGACGGCGCAGGCACGTCAGGTCCTGCTCTCCCCTCGTGATCTGGCGTCCTTGGTCGCGGCGGGAGAGATAGACGAACTGTCCCGGGGGGTCTACCGGCGGGCAGACGCACCGGAGACAGCGCACGCCGATCTGCTTGCTGTGTGCGCGCGGGCTCCGCGTGCCGTCGTATGCGGTGAGTCCGCTCTGGCTCTGCATGAGCTCATCGACGACATCCCTACAGCGGTACACATCGCCGTGCCGCGCGGTACCCGCCGTCCCACAATTTCCTACCCGCCGACCGTGGTCGCGCAGTACGCCCCGACGACCTTCGCCCTCGGCGTCGAACGATTCGAAGCAGCCCCTGGAGAAACCATCCCCGTGTACAGCGCCGCCCGCAGCGTCGTCGACGCAATGCGCCACCGCAGCCGCATCGGCGAGACCCTCGCCCTGTCCGCGCTCGGCCGCTATCTGCGCCAGGGCGGACGTCGTAACGTCGGCGAACTCCAGGACGTCGCGAGCGAGTTGGGTGCTCTCTCCGTCATCCGCCCTGCCGTTGAGGCGGTGCTCGCCTGATGGCCAACCCCACTCGTGACACCACCGCCGGCCGCGTCTACAACGACCTGCGCAACCTGGCCCGACGCACCAGCCGGTCAACGGACGAGATCATGGTCGAGTACGTCCTCGAACGCTTCCTCTACCGCCTGGCCGCATCGCCCCTCGGCCGCGAACACTTCGTCCTCAAGGGTGGCCTGCTCCTCGCCCAGTTCGGCGCACGCCGGATGACCCGCGACATCGACGTCCTCGGCCGCTCGTTCCCGGGCACCGAAACCGAAACCGTCCACAGGATCGCGGCCATCGCCGCCACCGAGATCGACGACGGAGTCGTATTCGATCCCGCGACGCTCAGGACCGTGCCCATCCGCGAGGAGGACGAGTACCACGGCCTGCGCCTGTCGATGGCCGCATCTATCGCCCGGGCCCGGCTCAAGCTCCAATTGGACGTCAGTTTTGGCGACCCCGTCACCCCTGGACCTCGGACCATCAACTACCCGCAGCACCTCACCGCGGAAAGCTTCCAACTCTTCGGCTACCCGCTCGCTACCGTCATCGCCGAGAAACTCTCCACCGCCGTCTCACTCGGCGATCTCAACACCCGCGACCGCGACTACGGCGACCTCTACCGCCTGCTCGCACTCAACGACCTCGACGGCCAGGAACTCACCACCGCGCTGACCGCCACAGCCGCACACCGCGACATCACCCTGAAACCCCTCAGCACCGCCATCAGCGACCTCGGCGAACGTCGCCAGACCTCGTACACCGCCTGGCGCCGTCGGCAAGGTCCCGCTGCAACCGGCTACCCCGAACGCTTCACCGACGTCGTCCGACAGGTCACCGCCTTCGCGGACTCGCTTCTCAACGGCGAGGCTCTCACTCTCACTTGGAGTTCGGCGACCCTCACGTGGTCATGAACCAGACCCGGCCGACCGGCCAGGCTTCAGGGCGAACCCGAGACGTACGCATTACGAGTTGTCCGATCTTGGCCCACCGGCTTCAACAGGCGTCCACCAAGACAACGACACACCTGGTCAGTGTTGATGTCGGACGACCATGGACGAGAGTGGACCACCCCGGATTCCCCGCCAACTGAGACCACAACTGACCCACCATGAGGAACGCGTACGCTCCGTGCTGGAGGGCAAGACATCCAGCCGTCCTGCAGATGGGACTGAGATGAGGGCACACAGTAGGCCGTCGGTGCGCCACCCTTTTCCGTTCCGGGCCATGCCCCGAAACGGCAGAGAAAAGTCGACGGTCACCGTTGGCCACGAGAGCCGGCGGGTCCTGCGGTGACGGACTTCATTTTCGAGGCGATAGGGACCGGATCCGTCGCCGCCCACCGCATCGGG
This sequence comes from Streptomyces sp. P5F9, assembly GCF_057961495.1. NCBI lineage: Bacteria > Bacillati > Actinomycetota > Actinomycetes > Kitasatosporales > Streptomycetaceae > Streptomyces > Streptomyces sp. P5F9. The sequence goes on from NZ_JBXVPZ010000024.1 coordinate 22,453, forward strand.
ACAGCGATCACCGGCCCGGTCACCGTTCTGACGGCCGAGTTGATGAACTCGGCGCGCGATGTCCAGGCGCCTGCCGGGCTCACCAACCTGCCGCCGCTCCCTCTGTGCTTCGGCCGCACGAACGAGCTGGGCTGGCTGCTGCATGGCACGCTCGGGCAGCGAGCCGCCGGGACTGCCGTCGTCCAGGGCCTCGGCGGCGTCGGCAAGAGCACCCTCGCACTTGCGTATGCCCACAGACACCGTCGCGACTACGACGTGGTGTGGTGGATTGCCGCCGGATCGCCCGTCCACATCGAGCAATCGCTGGCCGACCTCGCTCTGAGGCTGATCCCCGTGTGGGCAGGCAGCGCATCTACCGAAGAGCGCGCCGCCTGGGCGATGTTGTGGCTGCAGTGGCATCCGGGGTGGCTGCTGGTCTTCGACAACGTTGAGGATCCGGCCGATCTGCAGCCCTACGTCAGCACGCCCAACGGCCACGTCATCGTCACCAGCCGGCGGTCAGCCAGCTGGCCGACCTCCGTCGCAACGCTGGCCCTCGACGTACTCAACCTGGCTGCAGCGAGTGAACTCCTCTGTAGGTGGGTGCTCGGCACGACTCCGCCGACCCACCATCAGATGCAGGAGACCCGAGCCCTCTCCGCTGACCTGGGGCAGCTTCCCATCGCACTGATGCAGGCCGGCGCCTACCTCGCGCAGAATCCGACGATCAGCATCGAACGTTACCGCCAAAAGCTGATCGGCAAGTTGGACAAGGCTACCGAAGGTGTAGACCCAGAGCGCACCGTCGCCCGGATCTGGCGCCAGACGATCAGCACCCTCACAGAGCGCAACCCCTTGGCAGTCTCCGTCCTGTCCACTCTGGCGTGGCTGGCCCCCGACGACATCCCAGTGGAACTGCTGACCCCTATCGCCGACGACAGTGACGACCTTCATGAGGCCCTTGGGATTCTTGCTGTCTACTGCATGATTTCCCTCACCCGGGACACAGTGAGCATCCACCGACTGGTCCAGACCACGCTCCGGAATCAGTCGAATCTCGGTGACACAGCGCCAGCCGGCAGGCCCGAGGCCGAACGGCTGCTGTGTACCGCAGTCGTCCCGCTGGGAGAACCGCCCAGCTCTGGCCGGTCCTCCGCCTGGGATCGGCTGCTCTCGCACCTCGTCGCGCTCGCGGCCACCACTCCTGACGGACACGCTGACACCTTTCCCGCCGGACGATACGCGAGCGCTGCGGGCTATCTCATCAACCTCGGTCACGACGCCCGCGCCGTTCCGCTGCTCACGGCGGCCCTCGCCCGCTGCGAAGCACTCGCCGGCGCCGAACACGAACTCACCATGAAGGTCCGCGCGAACCTGGCCAACGCCTACCACGGCGCCAGAGACCTCGGCCGGTCCATCGCGATCCTCGAACCGATGGTCGCCCAGTGCGCGCAAGTCTTCGGCGACTCTCACCCGGGGACGCTGACCGTCAACTCCAACCTCGCCAACTCCTACCGTGACGCCGGCGACCTGGATCGTGCGGTAGCACTCCACGAGGAGACGTTGGACCGGCGTAGGCAAGCACTTGGCGGCGACCACCCCGACACTCTCGTCAGCTGCGAGGAACTGGCCCGCACCTACAAAGAGTCCGGCGACCTGGATCGTGCCGTCTCCCTGCATGAAGCGACCCTCAAGCAGTACGAGCGATCCCTAGGACCAACCCATCCTGCCACGCTGAGCAGCCAGAACGGCCTTGCGGCGGCCTACCTCGCCGCAGGCAATCTGTCCCGCGCCATTCCGATGTACACCGCCGTCCTCGCCCAATGGCAGCAGGCGCACGGCGACAGCGATCCCGAAATCATCACCAGCCGGAACAACCTCGCCTACGCCTATGCGATCGCCGGACGCCCCGACAAGGCGGCGCAGCACCTCGAAACGGCCCTGGTCAGGTGCGAGGAGGTGTACGGCGAGGCGCATCCGGAGACCATTGCCGTCCGCGCGAACCTCGGCTGCGCCTATCGGGACGCCGGGCACCCGTCCCGTTCGCTCCCACTGCTGGAGACCGCGGCCGCGCAGAGCGCCCACCTGCTCGGCGACACCCACCCCCAGACCCTGACCACCAGGAACGGGCTGGCACAGGCTTACCAGGCCGCCGGCGACGCCGGACGGGCGATCGCCCAGTACGACACCGTCCTCGAACACCGTGCCACGCTGCTCGGCGAGACCCACCCCCACACCCTCGCCACCCGAAACGGCCTCGCGAAGGCTCACCTCGCGGCGGGCAACCCCGCTCGCGCCGTCCCGCTGTTCGAGACCGTCGTCGCCCAGTGCGAGCAGGTCTTCGGCGAGTCCCACCCGGACACTCTGGCCAACTACATCGGCCTGGCGGACGCGTTGCGCCAGACGGGCGATCCGGCGCGGGCCGTGCCCCTCGCGGAGTCGACGCTGGAACGGTGCATCCGGTCGCTCGGCGAGGACCACCCGCACACCATGGTGTGTCGGAGCAACCTGGCCACCGCACACCTCACAGTCGGCAACGCCACACGCGCCGTCCAACTCCTCGAAGCCACCGTGCGGAACTTCAGCCTCATCTTCGGCGACACGCACCCGAACACCGTCACCAGCCGGACGAACCTGGCGGCCGCCCACCTCGAGTCCGGCAACGCGGCGCAGGCAGTCGGCGTCCTGGAGGACGTCCGCTCGCAAGTGGACACCGAACTCGGCGGCACCCACCCGCGAACACTGCACTGCACCACCATGCTGGCCCGCGCCCACGGCAGGTCCGGCGGCCTCACCCGGGCAACCGAACTGCTGGAACACAGCGTCGCGCTCACCGAGAAGGAACTCGGCGCCACCCACCCGGACACACTCGCGCAACGGCAGTACCTGGCCGAGATCTACCGGGCCGACGACCGACCCGATCTGGCCGTGCCAATGTACGAAGCCAACCTCGCCCATTGGCAGCACACCCTCGGCGACCACCCGAATGTCATGAGCGCCCAACTCACCCTGGCGGACACTCACCAGGAGGCTGGCTCACACCGAAAGGCGATCGCCCTCTATCACGTAGCCCTTGAACGGATCGAGCCCGCCCTGGGCCCAGAGAACCCACTCATTGAACAGATCCGCGCAAAGATCGATGCAGCCGAGTACACCACTTTGCGGTCTGACCGTTAGTACTCCATTGAAGTTCTCCATTTCCCTGGTCAGCAGCCTGGCAGTCGGGAGCGTAGCCAAACCGCGCCAGGGGCAGGAGGGTGTTCGCTTGGCTCGCGTGGAGTGAGGCCGGTCGACGGCCCGCGAATGCCCAGTTGCCCCGTGCGCGTCGGCTGAGCGGCTTAGTCTGATGCCTCGGCCTCAGTCAGTGACAGGAATTCAGGGGTGGGTTGTGGGAGCGGAGATCGTGCAGTTTATGGAGCAGGCAGGGCCGTATCTAAGCGCGGCCCTGGGTGCCTATGGTGCGGGGATACTGGCCCGGGCTGAGGACGCTGCGGTAGGAGCCACGGCAAACGCAGGGCGCAGTATTTTGCTCGCGGTCTGGCGCCGCCGGAGCCCGGCCGGACGCCCGGAACTGGAGGCGGCGGTGCGTGAGGCGGCCGAGGAGCTGGAGGACACCGATGCTGCAGCCGCGCTGCGTCAGCAGATCAAGCGGACGCTAATGGAGAATCCGCAGCTGCTTGCGGAACTGGCCGCCAACCTTCCCGCGGCCGGTGCGGTGACGATCACCGCGTCCGGTGAACGGTCCATCGCCGCACAGACAATCGGCACGGCCGTCACCGGAGACAACACCACGATCCGTCCGTGACCCTGCTCGCTATGAAGTTCTGCCGCCAGCCTTCGAACTGTGCGCGATGCCGTCGGCCCTGCTCTGATCCACCCCGCACGCCAGGAACCGTCGGTCGCTGAACCGACCGACGCCAGCCGGAACCTGATGCGCCTTCCGATTCCCTCAGGCTCCTCGCACCCGTGCGGCGCGCTCTTTCATTTCAGCCCGTCCGTAGCAGCTCGTGGTTCGGCTGACCTCCCTGTTGTCCGAGCACCGGACCTTGGCTCTGTGCTTCGACTGCTGCACAGCCACAACTGGTCAACGGCGGCCGTGACCTGCGGCCGTCTCCTCGATCAAAGTCTTGACCTGCTGCTGAGCTGTCGGCAGTGTCGACGTTGGTCATCGTTGAGCGCCCTTCTACTTCCCGGGAGGGCGCTCGCGTATGAACACCGCATTACAAGTGCGGGGCTCACCGAAGTCATCGGATGCCGCCCGAGCATCAACGACCCAACCCCACAGGCGTCTCACGCAGCATGGGACACGTTGTAATCAGCCCCCGATAAGAAGTCCCCAAAAAGTCCCTGACGTGATTCAAGGCAAGCCTGGGTATATCAAAACCGCAGGTCAACCCCATGATCATCAGTCGTCCACACGTACGCGAAGTACAAAGAGACTGCTCGGGGTGGGCTCGCGGTGAACATCATCGAGTGCTGACGGGATCGGCCCTGACTTCTCAAGGCGGTTCGCGGACAACGAGCAGGCGGAACAGATCACCGGGCTGAACAGGGTTGCCGCGCCTCCCGGCGTCCCTTTTCGCCGAGGGGAGGCGCGCCACGCGCCCCGAACATCGCCGAACCGCACGCCTCCGACGACACGGGCCGACGTCGGGCCGACCGCCACCGTGTCATCGCCCGGCCCGACAGCTGCCGTCCCGGTGTCCCGGATGAACTTTGTTCCGCGCGGCCCGGTCTGCCCGGGTCGCGTCAGTCGGCTGTCCCGACTCGTGCGACCCGAACAGGCCCTCGGGAGAACTCAGCGGTGCCGGGTGACGGCCGTGCGGGTCACCTGTGGTGCGGGGAGGTCGGCAAGTCGTCGCCTTCGCGGACACTCCCCTCACGCGACGAGTTCGGGGGGCTCGTGCTCGCAGGTGTGGTCGATGCCGTAGGTGTCCCAGGTGGGGAACGGGTCGACGGGTGGGAGGTTCTCGCTGCCGGTCATGAGGCAGTTGGTCAGGGCCGCGTGTAGGGCATTCGGGTGCAGGTGTGTGCCGATGAAGACCAGTTCCTGCCTTTCGGGGCTGTCGGTGCTGTCGGGGTCGCTCGCGGCGGAGGGTTCGAAGCGGGCGACGGAGCCGGCCTGTGACCACAGGCCCGTCACCCGTGGGCGGCTGGCCAGGGTGAAGAAGCCCTTGGAGCGCAGGATCTGTCCGTATGCGCCGCTGTCGAGTTCCTCGGTCACGAAGGTCCACAACCGGCCTGGGTGGAAGGGGAGTTCGGAGCGGAAGACGGTCGAGGAGATGCCGTACTCCTCCGTCTCGGGGACGTGGTCGCCGTTGAGCTCTCTCACCCAGCCGGGGGCCTGTTGGGCGCGTTCCAGGTCGAAGAGCCCGGTGCCGAGGACGTCTGCGACCTGCACGCGGCCGTGGACGGCCGGGACGATGCGTGCGGCGGGGTTGAGGCGGGTGAGTGTCGCCCGCAGGCGGTGTGCCGACTCCTCGTCGACGAGGTCGAGTTTGTTGAGGACGATGACGTCGGCGAACTCGATCTGGTCCATGAGCAGGTCGCTGACGGTGCGTTCGTCGTCCTCGTACTGGTCCAGGCCGCGTTCGGCGAGTTCGTCGCCGCCAGCCAGTTCGGGCAGGAAGTGGGCGGCGTCGACGACCGTGACCATGGTGTCCAGGCGGGCGATCTCCCCGAGGGTGGCGCCGTCGTCGCGGGCGAAGGCGAAGGTCGCGGCCACCGGCATGGGTTCGGAGATGCCGGACGACTCGATGAGCAGGTAGTCGAAGCGGCCCTCGCGGGCCAGCTTGTCGATCTCCTCCAGCAGGTCGTCGCGCAGGGTGCAGCAGATGCAGCCGTTGGTCATCTCGACCAGGCGTTCCTCGGTGCGGGACAGTGCCGCCTCGCCGCCGCGCACCAGGGCGGCGTCGATGTTGACCTCGCTCATGTCGTTGACGATGACGGCGACGCGCAGTCCCTCGCGGTTGCCGAGGACGTGGTTGAGGAGAGTGGTCTTGCCCGCGCCGAGGAATCCGGACAGGACGGTGACGGGCAGCAGGTCGTGAGAGCCGTAGGACATGGACGGTCAGCCCTCGGGGCGCAGCAGTCCGCGCTCGTACGCCTTCGCAAGCCGCTGGGGCACCAGGTACGGGACGCCGTCGATGGTGATCGGCACGAGCGTCGGCGTGGCCGCCTTCCACTGGGCGCGGCGGTGACGGGTGTTGCTGCGGGACATCTTCCGCTTGGGAACGGCCATGGGGTCCTCCTGGACGACGGTGATGGCTACGACGACCGCGACGGCTGCCGGTGAGTCGCAGCAAAGCTATATGAAAATGGATACCATTAACAACTGGGGGTGATGGTCGATACACCGGTCTACGGCGTGCGGCACTGCGGGCAGAGGCCGGTGAGTTCGACGGTGTGCTCGACCTCCGCGAAGCCGGAGGTGTCGGCCACCCGCTCGGCCCAGGTCTCGACCGCCTCGGAGTCGACCGGGGTGCTCAGTCCGCAGGCGCGGCACAGCAGGTAGTGCTGGTGCTCGGGGAACGGGCGGTGGCGGAAGAGGCGTTCGCCGCCCCGGTCGCGTACGACGTCGGCGCGGCCGGCGTCCACGAGGGCGGCCAGGGTGCGGTAGACGGTGTTGAGGCCCACCCGCGCGCCTTGAATCCTCAGTACGTCGTGCAGGGCCCGGGCGCCGACGAATCCGCCGTGGTCGATCAACGCCCTTACGACGCTGGTCCGTTGGGCGGTGCGGCGGCCGATGAGGTCCAGGTCGTCGGCCGGTGCGCCCATCACGCCTCCGCGAGACCGAGGCGGGCGTGGGGCCGGCGTACGGCGAGGAGCGCGACCGCGTAGACGGTGGTGGCGACGGCCATGATGGCGAAGCTGGGCGGCAGTTGGGAGACGTAGTAGCTCAGGGCCAGGCCCGCCCACATCTCTCCTACCGCGAGTCCCGCGGACAGGGCCAGGGCGTGATAGGGCCGGTCGGTCAGCCGTTGCGCGGCGCCGGCGGGTGCGGCGAGCAGACCCAGGAGCAGCAGCGACCCGACCGCCTGGGTGGCCTCGGCCGCGCAGGCGCCGACCAGGATCAGGAAGGCGAGGCCCAGCAGCCGTACCGGCACCCGACGGGCCGCCGCCACCGCCTCGTCCACCGAGGCGAAGAGCAGGGGCCGTGCGACGGCGAGCACGGACAGGCAGATGAGGGCTCCGACGACGGCCGCGAGCCACGTCTGTCCGGCCGACAGGCCGAAGATCGACCCGAAGAGGACGTTCACCCCGGCGGTGCCGTTCCCCGTGTTGCGGGACGTGGTGTAGAGGGTGAGGAAGAAGACGCCCAGGCCCAGGATCCAGGAGAAGAGGCTGCCGATGGCGACGTCGTCCGCCCGTCCGCGGCGGCCCAGCGCACCGAGCACCACGGCGAACAGGACGGTGGCCGCGAACAGTCCGAGCCGCAGGTCGAAGCCGAGTGCGAGGGCGGCGAGCGCCCCGGTGAACGCCACGTGGCTGAGCGCGTCGCCGGTGAACACCTGGGCGCGCAGCACCAGGAAGTACCCCACGAGACCGGCCGCCAGGGCGATCGCGGTGCCGGCCAGCAGCGCGTGCACGAAGTAGGGGTGGGTGAAGGCACTCATGCGAGAGCACCTGCTCCCACCATGCGGTGCCTGCCGACGGCAGCCGCGAGGGTGCGGCCGGCGCGGGCCAGGACGTAGACGGCGAAGGCGAATGTGGTCACGTAGAAACCGATCGGGTACGGCGAGTAGTAGGCGGCGATCAGCCCCGTCCAGGTCACCGCGATCGCGATCACCACCGAGAGCACCAGGCTGATGGAGGGCCGTGCCGTGAGCTGCTGCGCGGACGCGGCCGGCATCACCAGCAGGGCGAACACCAGCAGCGTGCCGGTGATCTGACTGGCCTCCGCGGTCGCCGCCCCGAGGAGGACGAGGAAGACCACGGACAGGGCCCGCACCGGCACCCCGCGTCCGGTGGCGACGTTCTCGTCGACGGAGGCGAACAGCAGCGGCCGTCCGATGACCGCCAGCACGCCGAGCGCGACCGCGGCCACGATCGTCAGCACGGTCACCTGAACGGTGGTGATGCCCAGAAAGCTGCCGAACAACAGGGAGTTGACCCCGCCGAGGAACCCTTTGTAGAGGGCGACGAAGAGGAATCCGCACGCCAGCAGGAACGCCTGGACGGTGCCGGTCAGCGCCGACTCCTGGCCGCTGCCGCCCTGCCCCGAACGCGGGATGGCGGCGATCACCAGGGCGCCGCCGATACAGAACGCGAAGTAGCCGAAGCCCGCGCTGATGCCGAGCAGCGTCGCGCAGGCCGCGCCGGGAAAGCTGACCACGGCCAGGGTGTGTCCGGCGAAGCTCTGCCGCCGCAGCACCATGAACCAGCCCATCACGGCGGCCAGTACGGCTACGACCGTACCGGCCCGGAAAGCGTTGACCATGAACGGGAACGCCCAGATCTGCTGAAGGTCGGTCATCGGGTTCCACGACCAACCGGCCGTCGTATCAGCCCAGTTCACGACCCGCCTCCCTCGGCGTGCCGGTCGGTGTGGACGGCGGGCGCCTCGGGCTGGCCGACGACCACCAGGCGTCCGTCGCTGGTGCGCAGCACCTCCACCGGCACGCCGTAGAGCCGCGAGAGCGTCTCGGTGGTGATCACCTCCTGCGGTGGGCCCGCGACGGCACCGCCCTCGGCGATGTACACCACCCGGTCCAGCCACGCGAGGATGGGGTTCACGTCGTGCGCGACCATGACGACGCTGACGCCGGCCTCCCGGCAGATCCGCCCGATCAGCGCGGCGACCGCGCCCTGATGCGACAGGTCGAGACTGTCCAACGGCTCGTCCAGCAGCAGCAGTTCGGGGTCCCGCACGAGTGCCTGGGCGATCAGCAGCCGCTGCTGCTCCCCGCCCGAGCACTCACCGATCGGCCGGTGCGCGTACGCGCTCGCTCCGACCAGGTCGACGACCTCGGCGATACGGTCCCGTGCCGCCCGGCGCCGGGCGCTGAACCGAGCCGGCACCGGCAGTGGTACGCCCCAGCGGTCGCCGTCCAGGCCGAGCCGCACGATGTCGGTGCCGCGGATGCGCAGGCTCGCGTCGAAACTGCGCCGCTGCGGCAGGTAGCCGACGCGGTGACCGGCCTTTCCGGGCGCCTCGCCCAGCACGCCGACCTCACCGGCGGCCGGAGGCAGGATGCCGAGCAGCATCTTGACCAGGGTCGACTTGCCGACCCCGTTCGGGCCCAGGACGGCCACGAACTCACCGGCGCCGACCTCCAGATCGACACCCGACCACAGGGTGCGGCCGCCGACGCGCACACCGGCGCCGCGCAACGACACGACCGGGGAACGCGGCGGCTGTGATGCGGCCGGCTGTGCGGGGACGCGGTGCCGGGCCGTGTCGCCCGGCCGGATGGCCGGATTCACGGTGCTCACCTGCCCGTCGCCTGCCCCAGGGCCTTCTCGATAGCCTGCAGCTGCCGTACCTGCCACGCCTGGAAGGACGCCCCGGCCGGGGTGAGGGTCTCGGTCACGGTGGCGACCGGGATGCCCTTGGCCTTGGCGGCCTTGACCTGGGCCTGCACGTCCGGGGTGGCGTTCTGGCTGTTGTAGACGTAGACCTTGATCTGCTTCTCGCTGATCTGCCGGTCGATGGTCTGCTTGTCCTTGGCCGTCGGGTCGGTGCCCTCGCTGATGGCGTCCAGGAAGGACTCGGGCGTGAGCATCTTCAGCCCCAGGCCCTCGGCGAGCGGGGTCACGATGGACTCCGAGGCGCCGATCGCCGTGTTCGCGTACTTGGCCTTGATGCCGGCGATCAGCTTGTTGTACGGCGCGAGGGTCTTGGTCTCGAAGGCCGTCTTCCGGGCGTCGAAGTAGGCGGCGTCGGCCGGGTCCAGCTTCTTGTAGTCGGCGGTGATCTTCTCGACGACCTGGTGGACGTTGTCCGGCGAGTACCAGCGGTGCGGGTTGCCGCCCGGCTTGATGCCCACCAGGTCGCCGACCTTCAGGTCCGTACGGCCGCTTTCGGGGTTGGCGGACAGCAGCTTGTCCGCCCAGGCGTCGTAGCCGATGCCGTTGACGATCGTGTACTGGGCGCCTGCCACCAGACGGCCGTCGGCGGCGGTCGGTTCGTAGTCGTGAGGGTCGGCGTTCGGGTTGTTGATGATGCTCTTGACCTGCGCGTGGTCGCCGCCGAGCTGGGAGGCGATGCTGCCCCAGAAGTTCTCCGCGGCCACGACCTTGATGGTCTTGCCTGCCGTGGTCGACCCGGCGTCGGCGGTGTCGGAGGACGAGGAGGTGGAGCAGCCGCTGGTGGCGGCCAGCGCCGCGACGGCGGCCAGGCCGCCGGCGATCAGGCGGGCGGGGCGGGATATCGGGATGCCGGCAGTACGCACGACGCGGTCTCCTTGACGGGCTGATGGGCCTCGCACACAGGGCAGGGCCCGGTGGAGCGGAACACTCACGACCGTAGATGGAAACGATTGTCACTACTAGAGAACCGGCTGATCTAAATGAAAATCATTACGCATACTTGACTCTCGCGGCAGCGGCGTCAGCAGTCGCGGAACTCCGGGGACTGGTTGAGGACCTGGGCGCGCAGAGAGGTGAAGCGGGCGTACGTCTCGCCGCCGCGGCCCTCGGGGCGGAAGGCGGCCACGCGGTGGCAGTTCTGGAAGGCGAGGACGATGCCGAAGTGCCGCTCCAGGCTGCCGCGGATCGCGTCGCTGGACAGGGCGCGCAGCAGCTGGCCGCGTTCCTTCTCGGAGGGCGGCGGGGTCTGGTTGTCGGTGAACTCGGCCGTACCGGACAGCAGTTCGCTGACCAGGCGGTCGACGAGGTCGTAGGCGTACGGCAGGGATGTACGGACCGTTTCCACGAAGTCCTCTTCCCGCACCTCACCGTTCTGGGCTTCGGCGAGCAGCTGCGGGGAGACGTCGAGCGACATGTAGGGAAGTCCTTGTCTTTTGGGGCTTGTTGCGGCTTGTCGGATCTGTTGCGGAGCTGGTCCTGCCGGGTCAGGCGAAGGCGGCCAGGGCCGCGGGGCCGTGCCGGAAGTCGGGGTCGACCTGGGTGGCGAGGTCGTGGCCCGTGGCCTCGTCGGCCCAGGCGGTGGCGTTGCGCAGGTGGAAGTCGACGGCGTGCCGCTGGAAGGCGGTCCAGTCCTTGGGGCGGGCGTCGACGGCCTCGCGCAGCCGGTCGAGGGTGCGCGCGTTGTGGGGCTCCAGCTCGCCGGGGGCGCGGCCCTGCTCCTGGGCGCGGACGAACGAGGACTGCTCGCAGTGGGCGACGAGGTCGGCGCCGACGTGCTCCCGGAGGAAGGCGAGGTCGTCCTCGCCGGTGACCTTGTTGCCGACGACGCCGATCGGCACGCCGAACTCGGCGGCGTGGTCGCGGTACTGGCGGTAGACGGAGACGCTCTTCCGGGTCGGTTCGACGACCAGGAAGGTCATGTCGAAGCGGGTGAACAGGCCGGAGGCGAAGGCGTCGGCGCCGGCTGTCATGTCGACGACGACGTACTCGCCGGGTCCGTCGACGAGGTGGTTGAGGTACAGCTCGACCGCGCCGAGCTTGGAGTGGTAGCAGGACACCCCGAGGTCGCTCTCGTCGAAGGCCCCGGTGACCATCAGCGCCACCCCGCCGACGTCCTGGACGTGGTGGGCGTGGATCTCGTCGTCGCCCAGCAGCCGCAGCAGGCGGGAGCCGCGCCCGGGCGGGGTCGTCTTGACCATGGCGGCGCGGGAGGCGATCCGCGGGTTCGTGCCGCGGAGGTAGTCCTTGATCTCGCCGGTCCGCGCGCTGAGCGGCGGCGCGGCGAAGAACTCGTCCTCGTCGAGACCGAGCGCGTAGGCGAGGTGCTGGTTGATGTCGCCGTCTACGGCGACGACCGGTGCGCCGGAGCGCGCCAGGTGACGGGAGAAGAGGGCGGACAGGGTCGTCTTGCCGCTGCCGCCCTTGCCGACGAATGCCACGCGCATGTCTAGCCATCCCTGTTGGAAATGGATTTCATGAGCATAGAGTGAGGAGGCGGCTGTGCGGTGTCAAATCATTCGCCGCCAAATGGCTTGCTGCCGGAGTGAGTTGAGCCCGAATCCGAAGGAGGCCACGGACATGAGCGACGCGGATCGCGGCCGCCGGAGCCACCCGTTCACCCTTGTCGTCTGCTCGTCCTGCCGGGGCGCGGCGGACCAGGTGATGGACGTGCTGCGCCGGGCCGTTCGAGACTGCCCGCACGGCGTCATGGTCTCCACCGGGTGCCTGGAGAGAGTTCTGCACTGCCGTCGCGACCACGGAGTGCATGCAGCGGTGCAACCGTGCGGGGCGGACCGCAGGCCCACTGGAGGTGTCATGCGCATTGGCCCGGTCGTCACCGTCGCCGACGCCGAAGCGGTCGGGGTGTGGCTGCGGGGCGGGATGCCCGACGACGGCACGCTGCCCGAGCGGCTCCGCGCGGCCCCCGCTCCGTGGCAGGTCGCCCGCCTCAACTGAGGGGCTACTCCTGCGCGTGCCGGATGGCGTCCAGCACGATGTGGGCGACGTGGTCGTCGGTGAGGCCGTACTGGATCTCGCGGGCCTGCCGACGGGCGGTCACGATGCGGGAGTTGCGCAGAACGCGCAGGTGCTGGGAGACCAGCGGCTGGCTCACCCCGAGGGCGGCGACCAGTTCGTGGACGTACTTTCCGCCCCCGGACAGCTCTCGCACGATGCCGAGGCGGACGGGCGAGGCCAGTGCCTTGAGGAGGTCACTCGCGGCCTCCAGGGCGCGTATCGGCTCGTCCGCGGGAGCTGCCGGGGAGGGGGGAGTCGTCGTCACATGCATACATTAGCAAGTGACAATGATTTTCGATCCGGGTGAGGGCCGCCCGGGGATGGATCAGTGATCGTCCCAGTGGCCCTCGTGGGCGGCGTGACGGTGGCCGTCGTGCACGTAGTCGACGTGGTCCTCGTGCGGAACGGCGACATGGCCGCAACCCTCGCCGTGCAGGTGGTCGTGCCCTTCGTGGGCACTGTGGCCGACGCTCGCGCACTCGTCGACGTGGTCCTCGTGGACCTTGTGGAGGTGGCCGCCGTGCGCGTAGTCGGTGTGGTCGCCGTGCGGAACGGCGACGTGGCCGCAGCCCTCGCCGTGGACGTGCGTGTGGCTGTCGTGCGTGCGGTGCTCGGTGGCGGTGGTCATGTCGTACTCCTGCTTCCGCTTCTGCTTTCAGGGTGCCTGCGGCCGTGCCCGGCAGGCGATGCATGGCGACATTAACATATAGCAATCCACGCATGTATTGGTCGAGGTGCAGCACCCGGCGCCTCGCTCGTTCGATGTCAGTCGAGGGTGCGTGCGCCGAGCCGCAGGTGCTCGATGTGGTGGACGGCCTGGTCGAGGAGTTGGGCGACGTGGTCGTCGTAGAGGCGGTAGACGATGCGACGGCCGTCGCGTTGCCCGGTGACGAGGCCGAGGGCGCGCAGGAGGCGGAGTTGGTGGGAGACGGCGGACTGTTCCATGCCGACGGCGGCGGCGAGTTCGGTGACCGAGTGCGCGGAGTGGCGCAGGGTGGTGAGGATCAGCAGTCGGGAGGGGGTGGCCAGCGCCTGGAGGGTGGCGGCCACCGAGGTGGCGGTGACCTCGTCGAGGCGGGCGGCCACGATGACGTCGCGGCCGCCCGCCTCGACGGGATGCTCACCGGCGTGCACGGAGCCGGGCCTCGCGTGGCGGGCGGACGAACTGGAGCTCCAGCGTGGCCGGGGGCTGGGCGACGCCCGGTCCGCCGGCCGCCGCCCAGTTCACGATCTCCTCCGTGCAGTCGTCGTCCATCGCGAAGCCGATCCAGACGGCCCGGCCGCCGGCCCGGCGTCCGGCGGCGGAGGGCTGGACGACGACGACGTTGGCCTGGTCGCAGGGGCCGAGGCAGTCCGTCGTACGGACGTGGAAGCCGTGCTCGGCGGCGCCGGCGCGCAGCCGGTCGAGCTGCCAGGCGTGGTCGGTGCCGGGGTGCTTGCGGGGGCTGCCGCAGCAGCAGCCCCGGCAGACGACCAGGGTGCAGGGTTGCTGGGGGTACCGCCCGGTCGAGCGAAGCCGAGACTGGGGGAGGGCGGCGCCGATCGTCACCGTACGAGGGCTCACAGGGCGGTCCTGGAGGGGACGCCGTAGGCCCGGACGCGGCCGTTGCGGTACGCGGCGATCAGCAGGTGAGGTCCGGCCCAGGCGAGGGCGGCGACGGCCGCGCCGTCACCGGTCAACTCCCGTGCAGGGCGCAGGCGTTGCTGGGCCCGTCCGGCCGTGGCGTGCCACAGCGCCACCGTGCCGTCGTCCCCGCCGCTGGCCAACTGGCCGCCGGCGCCCGGTCGCCACGCCAGTGCCGTGATCGTCTCGTGGCGGCGCAGGGAGCGCGGCGCTGTGCCTTCCGGGCCCTTGCCGGAGAAGTCCCAGACGGTGATGTCCGGTGCTCCGTCGGCGGCGAGCCAGAATCCGCTGTCGTCGAAGGCGAGGCGGGAGATCTTCTCCGGGTAGCCGGACATGGTCAGTTCGCCGGCGTCGCGCGTACGCCAGATGTGGATGGACGCGTCCTGGTTGCCGCTGCAGATCCAGCGGCCGGTGGGCGCGACGGCGAGCGCGAGGTGCGAGCCGACGTACGGGTAGGTCACCACGGGCTTCGGCGTGTGCCGCTCGTGCCCGTGCACCGCCCCGTACGCGGCCACCGCGAGCCGCCGCCCCTGCCGCATCCAGGCGAGGTCGGTGACGGTGGACGCGGCGGGGTCCGTACGCCACAACTCCGCGCCGTCCGTGTCGAGTACGAGGGCGCGGCGTCCGGAGGCGATGGCGACCCGCGAGGGGTCGGCCCAGGCGGCGGCCGCGGACCAGGCGCCGGACTCCCGGACGGTCGTCCTCCCACCCGTGCGCCGCCACAGCGCGTAGCCCATCGGCCCGGTCGCGGCCAAGTGACCGGCATCCGGGGCGAGTTGGACGGACAGCGCCCCACCCGGCAGCTCAAGGGAACCCAACTCCGCCCCCATGGCCGCATCGAGTACCCGGACCGTGCCCTCGGCCCCGGCGACGGCGATCAGGTCGCCGCGTGCGCTGAGGGAGACGGGTGCGTCGTCGACGGCGATGTCCCACACCGTCGGAGCGTCGACGGCGGTGCTCACGCGAGTGCCCCCGCCGTGGCCAGGCACGCCGCGAAGCCGCGCTCCAGTTCCCCGCGGTCGAGGTTGCGGCCGATGAAGACGAGCCGGTTGCGCCGTTCCTCGCCGTCCCGCCAGTCCCGGCCGAACTCGCCGTCCAGGAGCATGTGCACGCCCTGGAAGACGTACTGCTTCGGTGCCCCGGCGATGGCGAGGATGCCCTTGGAGCGGAAGATGTCGACACCCTTGGTGCGCAGCAGTGTGCCGAGCCAGGCGTTGAGCTTGTCCTCGTCGAGTTCGCCGGGCAGGTCGATGCCGACCGAGGTGACGGTGGCGTCGTGCTGGTGCTCGGTGTCGGTGAGGAAGGACGGGTCGTCGGCGAGCACCCGCTCCAGGTCGAACGCGCCTACGTCCAGGACCTGTTGGAGGTCGATGCGGGCGTGCCGGGCGGGGATGACGCGCACGCCTGAGTTGATCGCGCGGACGCGGCGGATCACGTGCCCGATGGTCTCCTCGTCGGCGAGGTCGGTCTTGTTGAGGACGACCCGGTCGGCGAAGGCGATCTGCTCGACGGCCTCGTTCTCCACGCCCTCGGGCTTGACCTCGTCGAGGTGCTGGAGCACGTGGGCGGTGTCGACTAGGGTGACGATGGCGTCCAGGCGCAGCTGGGCGGCGATCTCGTCGTCCATGAAGAAGGTCTGGGCGACGGGCGCCGGATCGGCGAGCCCGGTGGTCTCGATGAGGATGTGGTCGAACTTCTCGCGCCGGCGCATCAGCGCGCCCAGGATGCGGATGAGGTCGCCGCGCACGGTGCAGCAGATGCAGCCGTTGTTCATTTCGAAGATCTCCTCCTCGGCGTCGACGACCAGCGCGTCGTCGATGCCGACCTCGCCGAACTCGTTCTCGATCACGGCGATCCGCATGCCGTGGTGCTCGGTGAGGATGCGGTTGAGGAGGGTCGTCTTGCCCGAACCGAGGAAGCCGGTCAGGACGGTGACGGGCACGCGCGTGTCACGAGGTTCCGCTGTGGTGGTCAATTCGGGCTCCTAGTCGTTCTGTTGGTCCTGGTCGGTGGCGAGCAGGACGCGGCGCAGGTCGGCCTCGGTGATCCGCTCGGCGGGCGCGTGCAGGGTCCAGCGGCGGGCCGCGCCGTCCATGGGGAGTACGGCGACGACCGTCTCCACGGGCGGACAGCCCGGCTCGGCGCAGGCGAGCTGACGGACCATCACGGCGGTGTCCTCGTCGAGGCCGAGCAGCCGGCGCACGGTCTCCTTCAGCTCGCGCAGCTGCGGGCTCGGCCCCGGCTGCCTCGGTGATCGGGCTCCCAGCGGCACGACGGCCCCTCTCCTCGTTCGTCTGCGGTGGTGTCGCAGTCGGCGCACAGGCCGGTGAGTTCGACGGTGTGCCGTACCGCGGCGAAGCCGGTGTCAGCGGCGATCCGGTCGGCCCACTCCTCGACGACCTCGGTCTCCACCGGACGGCTGCGGCCGCAGCAGCGGCAGATCAGGTAGTGGCGATGACCGTCGGCGGGCCGCCGCCGGTACAGCCGCCCGCCCGCCTCGTCCCGTACGACATCCACACCGCCGTCCGCCTCCAGCTCATTCAGTGCCCGGTAGACGGTGGTCAGGCCGACCGGCTGAGCCTCGGCGACCAGCAGTGCGTGCAACTCCTGGGCCGACACGAAGTCCTGACGGCCTGTCAATAGGCGCAGAACCGCCCTTCGTTGCCGGGTTGTCCGCCCACCCACAGCGGATCACCTCCATCAGCGCTCGCCGCTTCGGTACGGTCCGACCGTAGATGAAAATGACATCCATGTCCATGTGAATGCCGGTTCAGGCAGGGCTGGCAATTCATGGTTCCCTGAATTCAGCATTCTCTGTACTGTTGGGTCATGCTGACCGTTGCCTCTGACATCGACGTGCTGGCGCGGTTCGGTCGCGCGCTCGCCGACCCGATCCGCTGCCGCATCCTGCTCGCCCTGCGCGAGGCCCCGGCCTACCCCGCCGATCTCGCCGACGCCCTCGGCATCTCCCGTACCCGGCTGTCCAACCACCTGGCGTGCCTGCGCGACTGCGGCCTGGTCGTCACCGTGCCGGACGGCCGCCGTACCCGCTACGAGCTGGCCGACGAACGCCTCGGGCGTGCGCTGGACGACCTGCGCGCCGCCGTGGTGGCCGTGGAGACCGACCGCACGTGCGTCGACGCCGACGACAAGGGGTGCTGCTGATGACGGCGATATCCCTCGGTCCGCCTCCGGCCCGCCGTGATCTGCTGGCCCGTCGGATACGTCTGCTGGTCGCCGCGACGATCACCTACAACGTCGTCGAGGCGGCCGTCGCTCTGACCGCCGGCACCCTCGCCTCGTCCACCGCCCTGGTCGGCTTCGGGCTGGACTCCGTCATCGAGGTCTCCTCGGCCGCCGCGGTCGCCTGGCAGTTCTCCGCCCGTGAGCACGCCGTACGCGACGCCCGCGAGAAGACCACCCTGCGCATCATCGCCGTCTCGTTCTTCGCGCTCGCCGCCTATGTCACCGCGGACGCCGTACGCGCCCTCACCGGATCCGGCGAGGCCGAACGCTCCGTCCCCGGCATCGTGTTGGCCTCCCTCTCCCTCGCCGTGATGCCGTTCCTGTCCGCCGCCCAGCGCCGCGCGGGCCGCGAACTCGGCTCCGCCAGCGCGGTCGCCGACTCCAAGCAGACCCTGCTGTGCACCTACCTCTCCGCTGTGCTCCTGACCGGCCTGATCCTCAACGCCACCCTCGGCTGGTCCTGGGCCGACCCCGTCTCCGCCCTCGTCATCGCCGGCGTCGCCGTCAAGGAGGGCCGCGATGCCTGGCAGGGCAAAGGCTGTTGCGCGCCGTCCGGCGCTTCGGCCGTCCCTGCCGCCGAAGCCCATGTCGCTGTCGAGGTGGGCGACGCGTGCGGGTGCCGTCCCGGGTGCGACTGCTGCAACTGACCCGCCGCCGACCCGAGGATGGGGAGCAAGAACGACTACACGGTGTCCTCGGCGGGGTCGCACCAGGCGGCCTCGCGCAGCAGGCGCAGGCCGTTGAGGCCGACGATGACGGTGGAGCCCTCGTGCCCGGCGACGCCGAGGGGCAGCGGGAGACTGCCGATGAGGTCCCAGCCGACCAGGGCGGTGATGAACACACCGGCGATGGCCAGGTTCTGGACGACCAGGCGGCGGGCAGTGCGCGAGAGCTTCACGACAGCGGGGACGGCGGCCAGCTCGTCGCGGACGACGACTGCGTCGGCGGTCTCCAGGGCGAGGTCGGAACCGGCCCTCCCCATGGCGATGCCCGTGTGGGCGGTGGCCAGCGCGGGTGCGTCGTTGACGCCGTCGCCGACGACGAGCACCTTGCGGCCCTGCTCCTCCCACTCCCGCACGGCTGCCACCTTGTCCTGGGGCAGCAGGCCGGCGCGTACCTCGGTGATGCCGACCTCGGCGGCCAGGTGCCGCGCGGCGCGCTCGTTGTCGCCGGTCAGCAGGACCGGGGTGCGGCCGGTCAGGCGGGTGAGCGCGGCGACGGTGGCGGCGGCGTCCGACCGCAGCCGGTCGGCGATCCCCAGTACCCCCACCGGCGCACCGTCGCGCAGCACGACGACCGCCGTACGCCCGGCCTCCTCCAACTCCCCCGCCACCTTCTCGCAGGTCCGGTCGGCGCCGGCGGCGGGCAACCGGGCGGGAGAGCCGACCTGGACGGTGTGGCCGTCGATCGTGGCGGTGACGCCCTGGCCGGGGACGGAGGCGAAGTCGTCGGCGGCGGCCAGGGGCAGGCCGCGTTCGCGGGCGGCCGTCACGACGGCGCGGGCCAGGGGGTGTTCGCTGGGGTGCTCGGCCGAGGCGGCGAGCCGGTGCAGGGCGTCCTCGTCCAGGCCGCTGCCGGGCAGGGGGCGGATGTCGGTGAGGCGGGGGGTGCCCTCGGTCAGGGTGCCGGTCTTGTCCAGCGCGACGGTGTCGATCTGCCCGAGGCGTTCCATCACGACGGCGGACTTCGCGAGGACGCCGTGCCGTCCCGCGTTGGCGATCGCGGACAGCAGCGGCGGCATGGTGGAGAGCACCACCGCGCACGGCGAGGCGACGATCATGAACGTCATGGCCCGCAGCAGGGCCGGCCTCAGTTCCTCGCCGAAGACGAGCGGGACGGCGAAGACGGCGAGGGTCGCGAGGACCATGCCCACGGAGTAGCGCTGCTCGATCTTCTCGATGAACAGCTGTGTGGGCGCCTTGGTCTCGGAGGCTTCCTCGACCATCCTCACGATCCGGGCGATCACCGAGTCCGCCGGATCGCGCTCGACGCGTACGCGCAGGGCGCCGGTGCCGTTGACGGTCCCGGCGAACACCTCGTCCCCGACCTGCTTGGCCACCGGCAGCGGCTCACCGGTGATGGTGGCCTGGTCGACGTCACTGGCCCCGTCGAGGACCTGACCGTCGGCGCCGACGCGTTCACCAGGCCGGACCAGGACGATGTCTCCCACCGTGAGCCGTTCAGCCTCGACGCTCTCCTCGGTGCCGTCGGGCAGGAGGCGGGTCGCCGTGGTGGGGGCGAGGTCGAGGAGGCCGCGCACGGAGTCCGCGGTCCGCGCGGTGGCGATGGCCTCCAGGGCGCCGGAGGTGGCGAAGATGACGATCAGCAGCGCGCCGTCGAGGACCTGGCCGATCGCGGCGGCGCCGAGCGCCGCGACGACCATCAGCAGGTCCACGTCCAACGTCTTGTCCTTGAGGGCCTTCAGCCCCTCCCAGCCCGGGTCCCAGCCGCCGGTGACGTAGGTCGCGGCGAACAGCGGAGCCCACGACCAGGCCGGGGCGCCCAGCAGGTACAGCGGCATGGCGAGCAGGAACAGCAGCAGCGCCGCGAGCGCCCAACGGGCTTCCGGCAGCACCAGGATGCGGGTGCGGCGCCGCGGAAGGGTCGGTCGCGGACCCGCGGCGGCCGGTGCGGGCCGTCGATCCAGGACAGAAGACATGACAAAACAACCCTTCACGGGCGGACGGGGCAACAGCTCCCACCATACAGGAACATCTGAACAGGTCTTCAGTTGTCATGGGTAGGATGGACACATGGGCCACGGAACCGACGCCACCAGCAGTGCCACCACGCGCGAGCGGCTCGACGCGGTCGGCACCGCCGACGTCGCCGCCACCCTCCAGGCCCTCGCCACCCCCTCCCGGCTGCACATCCTGGCCCGGCTCCAGGAGGGCCCCTGCTCGGTCGGCGACCTCGCCGACGCCGTCGGCATGGAAGCCTCCGCCTGCTCCCACCAACTGCGCCTGCTGCGCAACCTCGGCCTGGTGACCCGCGAACGGCACGGGCGCTCGATCATCTACGCCCTCTACGACAACCACGTCGCCGAACTCCTCGACCAGGCCCTGTACCACGTCGAGCACCTGCGCCTGGGCGTCCGCGACCTACCGGCCGAACTGCCCGAGCCCGTCACCGCGGACTGAGACCGGCGCGCCGGTCATCGAGGAGCTTGGTGGCGCGCCCGGCGTGGGCCGGCTGTGAACATCGTCGAGTGCTGAGGAAGCAGGCCCTGAGCAGCCCATCGCCCGGGTCACCCAGGGCGGCGACGGTACGGTCCCGCGCCGGCCGGAGACCGCCGAGGCCCGCATCCGCCTCGACCGGCTGGGCGACCGGGAACGCGAGGTCGCCGTGACCGACCAGACCATCGGCGTCCAGGTGACCGCCTGGCCAAGTGGGAGCAGAGCAGCACGAGTTGTTCGTCCAGCAGGTCCTGGGCTTCCGGACGGCCGCCGCCGCTGTGGGGCGGCGGCGGCCGTGGCCACGAGGATGAGAGGCCCCCCTCCACCGTTTCCTCGCGCGTGTCCTCCACGGCGGCGGGTCTGGTGGGAGCACCCCGTCGGAACTGCCGGGAGAACGGAGCGGGAGCCGCGCACTCCGGCGATGCGGCTCCGGCCGGTCTCGATTCCGGCTCGGGGGCTGGGAGCCTGGGCGGGGAGATGCACCGGTTCCGGACGTACGACGTACATGGTCCCGGTCCCGTTCTTCCCTCCCTGGAGCCTAGAACAGACGGGGGCAAAGCGGAACAGTGTCTTACGCCGGATCCGCGGCCGGAGCGATCGGATACCGGTGGACAGGTGGCAGGCCGGGCAGCAACCCCGGCCAGACCGTGTCGATGACATGCGCGCTCGGCGTGAACAGCGGCTGCGCCAGGGTCGGCAGGTCGGCGGCCTCGTGCCACTCCCAGCGGTGGATCAACTGCGGTTCGGTGACGGCCGGTTGACCGGTCCAGGCGGTGACGCGGACGGCGCCCGTCAGCCGGGGCATGCCGTGCGTGGAGTCCATCAGGAGGGCCAGCAGCCGCGCCCCTCCCGGGATCGGGTCCGCCTTCAGGCCGGTCTCCTCCTCCAACTCCCTTACACCCGCCTCCAGAAATCCCTCGCCGGCGTCGTTCTTGCCGCCGGGCAGCTCCCAGACCCCGCGCACCGACCAGCCCAGCAGGATCCGCCCCGCCGAGTCGGTGACGACGACTCCGGCACCGGTGAGGGCGTGCGGTGACGGCCGCTTCTTGCCCGCGCAGGTGAGGGCCGCGGGGGCGGGCCCGCGCAGGACGACGAATGCGAGGCCGTCGGCGTCGTACCGCTCGGCCGCCGCCCAACTCCCGTACAGCGCGCGGAGCTCCTCGTCGTCGAGGGCGATGGAGCGCCTGCTGTCCGCCGCCTCCTCCGCAACGGGCGTGATGACGCAGACGACACCCCCCGGGCGCAGCCGCTCGCGCAGCCGGTTCATCACGCGGGTGCGGTCGTGGACGAAGGCCCAGCTGAGGCGGAAGGTGATCAGGTCGTAGGCGGGATGCGGCAGGGCGTCGAGGCTGTCGTGCTCGATGTCCAACAGGCGGTATTTCACCGCCGAGTTGGCGGAGGGCTGGGCCTCGGCGCGGGCGAGAGCGGCGGGCGCGAAGTCGACGGCGTCGACCTCGTACCCCGACTCGGCCAGATGGCGGGCGAGTTCACCCAGCCCGCAGCCGACGTCCAGGGCGTGTCCGCCGCCCTCGGGGGCCGGTGCGTGCTCGGCGAGCAGCGCGCGTTCGGAGTCACGGAGCGGGCTGAAGGTGTTGCCGCCGGCGTAGTGCGCGTCCCATGCGTCGGTCACGGGGTTCTCCCTGCGAGGTGGTCATCGGTCAGCGGTCGTTCGACAGCGCCAGGAGTTCGGCGAACAGGCCGCCGCCATGGGCGAGTTCGTCGTACGTACCCTGTTCGGCGATGCGGCCGTGCCGCATGACCACGACCCGGTCGGCGATCTTCGTGTTGACCAGTTGGTGGGTGACGACGATCGTCATGCGGCGGGCGGCGATCGCCTTGATCCGTTCGAGGATGGCGTGTTCTCCGCGGGCGTCCATCTGGCTGGTCGGCTCGTCCAGGATCAGCAGGTCCGGCTGCCGGTACAGGGCCCGCGCACACGCCAGCCGCTGCCACTGCCCGCCGGACAGTTCGGTACCGCCCCACAGCTCGCGGGCGAGCAACGTGTCGAGTCCGTACGGGAGTTCCTCCACCGCCTCCCGCAGTCCTACGGCGTCCAGCGCCTCCCACACCAGCAGGTCGTCCCCGGTGCGGGGCTGGCCGAGGGTGACGTTGTCGCGGACGTTGAGGGGCCACTGGGCGAAATTCTGCGGCACCAGTCCCGCCAACTCCCACAGCCTGTCGGGGGCGAGGCCGGCGAGGTCGTGCCCGTTCCAGCTGACCGTGCCCTTGTCGGCGAGGAAGATGCCCGCGAGGAGCCGGGTCAGCGTGGACTTCCCGGAACCGTTCTCGCCGACCACGGCGAGGATCTCCCCGCGTCGCACGGTCAGCGAGACCCCGGCCACCGCCGGGATCTCCTTGCCCGGGTAGCAGTAGACGGCCTCGTCGAGCCGGATCTCCTCCACCGGCTCACCCGGCCCCAACTCCCCTCGCCTCGGGGCGCGTTGGGCGGCGAAGGCGAGGAAGCCCTCCAGGTCGGCGAGGTAGAGGGCGGTGTGGAACATCGCGGCGCCGTAGATGACGAGCTGGCCGAGTGCGGCGAGGGTGGTCTGGACGGCGACGACCGCCGTGGCGGCGATGGCGGGTTCGACGCGTCCGGTGGCGGCGAGCCAGGCGAGCGCGGCCCAGGTCGCGATGAGGAAGACACCGCCGATCGCCGAACTGGCCAGCACGATCCGCAGCATGCGCGGTGCCACGTCCAGGACCCGGCGGTCGATGCGTTCGGAGATCGTACGGTGCCAGAACCCGAGGTAGGGGACCATGCCGTTGGCGCGGATCTCGTCGGAGAACTTCGGGCTGGTCACCCAACCCCGCATGTTCTGGCGGACGTTGCGGTCGCCGATGTTGGCGTAGTGCGTCTCGTACTGGACCTTCGCGTGCAGGATCGCGCCCACGCCGGCGGGCACGACCGCGAGCAGCAACAGGGGCAGCATCAACGGGTGCAGCACGGACAGCACCCCGCTCGCGCTGACCATCCGGACCACGGCGGCGGTGAAACGCGTGGCGTCCTGCACCATCACATGGCCCCGGATCACCCCCATCTCCGCGGCCTCCTGCCGGTCCGCGAACCCGTCCTCGGCGCGCGCGGCGGCCTCCACCCGGCACACCGCCTCGACGAGGGAACTGTCCGCCGCCGTGGTCAGGCGCGGGGTGATCCGTCCGTCCGCGTACGAGGACAACGCGCTCGCGACCCGGCCGACCGCCGCCGCGACGGCGATGACCAGCAGCGCGGGCAGTGCCTGATGCAGCCGGTCGCTCACGGGCCCGGCGGCCAGCACCGAGCGCATCGCCCGCGCGGTGGACAGCAGCAGCACCACGGCGGCGGCGCCGACGGCCAGTTGGCAGCCGGCCAGCAGCAGCACGGCGGACCGGTCGATGGCCCACGCCATCCGCGCGGTCTGCGCGAGCACGGAGGGCAGGCGCGCGCACAGCTTCCCGAACTCGGCCTCGGCCAACGGGTTCTGGGCGTGCCGGCCCTCGTAGCGGATCTCGGCGGGCTGGGGTGGCGGCACACGCGAGGCGGTCCCGGGCAGCGGTGCCGGGCCGGTCGTCCCGGCGCTCATCGGGCCGTGCTCTCGGCGCGGCGGGGCGTCAACTGCCGTTCGGACAGGCGGTGTTCAAGGTGAGTCATACGGCAGCCTTCCCCGACGGCTCCCGTGCCAGCCGCCCGAGCACCGGCCCCGTGCAGCGCGGTCAGGCAGAACAGGGCGCGCTTCTCCTCCGGGATGAGGCGGCGGCCGTAGCCGGTGAAGAACGCGGTTCTCAGGCGGGGTTGTTGGGCCCAGGGTCCGCAGGCCAGGGGGACGAAGTCCTGGACGACGGGGGCGAACCGGGCGCGCTCGAAGGCGGTCAGCGCGAGGGGTTCCCGGGTGCCGG
This sequence comes from Streptomyces sp. P5F9, assembly GCF_057961495.1. Taxonomy (NCBI): domain Bacteria; kingdom Bacillati; phylum Actinomycetota; class Actinomycetes; order Kitasatosporales; family Streptomycetaceae; genus Streptomyces; species Streptomyces sp. P5F9. Next base: position 46,897 of record NZ_JBXVPZ010000024.1, read on the forward strand.
ACCACCGCAGGGTGTGCTCGTCCAGGTTGCCGTGGATGTAGCCGAGCGGGACCCGCCCCACGGTGCGCAGTTCGGCGGCGCGGGCCAGCACGAACTCCCGTTCCGCGGTGGGCATTTGGTCGCCCGACGCGTGGACGCTCCGCTCGGCGCTGTCGGCGGTGCGGCGCAGTGCCTGTGCCGCTTCCTCGCGTGCCGCGGGGGTCAGTTTCCCGGCCTGGTGCAGTTGGGCGACGAGGGCGCCTGCCTTGCGGTGGACGGTCTCCAGCGCGGGACCGGTCGTCCTGAGGCCGCTCAGCGGGGTGCCGGGGAGGGCGGTCATGAGCAGGGCGAGGTGCTGGGCCGAGGTCGCGGTGAGGCGGGGTGCGCGGCCGGGGCCGAGGTAGGACACGGCGTGCCGGTGGGCGAGGGTCTCGCGGGTGAAGGCGAGGGAGGAGGCGGCGAGTTTCACGCAGAAGCGCTGTCCGCTGCCGCTCTCCGGTCGTGTCGTCACCTCCCATACGCGTGAGGAGTGGGCGGCGGAGGTGTCGTCGAGGCAGGTGAGGGGGCCGATGACGGATTCGGCCCAGGCCCGGACGGGGTCCGGCAGTGTGGTCGCTCCGGTCATGCCCCCCACCTCGGTGCGCGTCGTGACGTATCCGCGTCGGCGGCGGCCGTGGCGTCAACCTCGTGCAGCGCGGGCGGGAGC
>NZ_JBXVPZ010000025.1:0-47572 GCF_057961495.1 Streptomyces sp. P5F9
CGGTACGGGACGCCGGTTGTCGGGGTCGACCAGGGCCCGGTACTCGGCCTCCGTGCCCTGATAGAGGTCCGGTACGCCGGGCATCGTCAGCTGGACCAGGGCGGCGCCCAGCATGTTGGCCCGGATGTGCGGCTCCAGTGCCGTGCGCAACGCGGCCACGTGCTCGCCCGGCGCCCCGCACGGGCCCGCCGCGACGAACGCCGCCACCGTCTCCTCGTACGGCGGCTCCTGCTCCGTCCAGCTCGTGTACAGGCCCGCCTCGCGCACATGCTTCAGCAGGGCCTCCTGGACGCGCTCCGCGTCCGCGGGGCCGAGCCCGAACACCGTCTGCCAGGCCGCCCACGCCAGTTGCGCGTCCGGCACGCCCTCCCCGGTACGGGTCACCTCGGACAGCACGTCCGCCCAGCGCTCCGGCACCTCGGTGAGCACGGCCAGCGCGGCCCGTACGTCGGCGCTGCGCTTGGTGTCGTGGGTCGACAGGACGGTGCCCATGGCGGGCCAGTCGCGCTGCACGCGCGCGCAGTACGCGTGGAAGTCCTCCGGGGACACCGCGGGGCTGCCCGGGTTCCCGCCCACCTCGGTCGCCGACAGCAGCGGCACATAGCGGTAGAAGGCCGTGTCCTCCACGGACTTGGCCCGCAGCGCGGACGCGGTCTGCGCGAACCGCGTCCGGAACTCGACCTGCTCGGGCCCGTCCCCGTACCGCCCCAGCAGCAGCTCCCGTACGACGTCGACGGCGCCCGCCTCCTCCGGGACGACGAACGCCTGCCGGGCCTCGGCCGCCGCCTCCTCGGTGACGACGGCGGCGGTGTCGCCCGAGATGTACGGCCGGTACACCTCCAGGCGGACCAGCAGCTCCAGCAGCGCGGTCCGCAGCGCCCAGGGGGCCCGGTCGCGCAGCGCCGGGTCCGGGGAGGTGGCGCACAGGTGGGCCGCGACCCGGGTCAGCCGGTCCATCTCGGCGACCAGCTCGTGCGTGAGCACCTTGTACGCCGCCCGCCGTACCGTCGCCTCCCACTGCCCGCCCCGGTCGGTCTGCGGGGCCGCGAACCTCCGGTACTGGCCCAGGAGTTCACCGGCGCCCGCCGGGTCCGTGAACAGCCCGTCGACCTGCCTCAGGGCGTCGTAGCCGGTGGTGCCCGCGACGGGCCAGGACGCCGGCAGGTGCTCCCCGTCCGCGAGGATCTTCTCGACGACCGTCCAGCGGCCCCCGGTCGCCTCGTGCAGCCGCCGGAGGTAGTCGTCGGGGTCGGCGAGGCCGTCGGGGTGGTCGACGCGCAGCCCGTCGACGACACCCTCGCGCAGCAGCTGCAGCATCTTCGCGTGGGTGGCGTCGAAGACCTCCGGGTCCTCGACGCGCACCCCGATCAGCTCCGAGATGCTGAAGAAGCGCCGGTAGTTGAGCTCGGTGCGGGCCAGCCGCCACCACACGGGGCGGTACCACTGCGCGTCCAGGAGCCGCGGCAGCGGCAGTTCCGCGGTGCCCTCCCGCAGCGGGAAGACGTGGTCGTAGTAGCGCAGGACGTCCCCGTCGACCTCCAGGTGCTCCAGCTCCGCGCCGACCGGACCGCCCAGCACCGGCAGCAGCACCTGCCCGCCCTGCGCCTCCCAGTCGATGTCGAACCAGCGTGCGTACGGCGATTTGGGGCCCTCCCGGAGGACCTCCCACAGGGCGTGGTTGTGGCGCGGGGCCATCGCCATGTGGTTGGGGACGATGTCCACCACGAGCCCGAGACCGTGCTCCCGCGCGGTGCGCGCGAGGGCCCGCAGGCCGTCCTCGCCGCCGAGTTCGTCCCGTACGCGCGCGTGGTCGACGACGTCGTAGCCGTGCGTCGAGCCCGGGACGGACTCCAGGACGGGGGACAGGTGCAGGTGCGAGACGCCGAGCGACGCCAGGTACGGCACGGCCGACGCCGCCGCCGCGAACGGGAACTCGGGCTGCAGCTGCAGCCGGTAGGTGGCCGTGGGCACTGCCGGGTCGGGTCGCTCAGGTGTCATGCAGACCTACGTACCCGCCCGGCCGTCTTTCGTGTCATCGGCTCCCGCATCCGGTCCGCTGATCGGCGGACCGGAGCGTCCGCCTAGGTGGGCCGTCGCAGCACCGTCATGCTGCGGTCCACCAGGGTCAGCCGGTCACCGGCCTTCACCTTCGCGCCCGTGCCCGCCGGCACGCCCTCCGGGCGGCCCGTGTCCACGATCACCTCCCACTGGCGGCCGTGATTGACCGGCACGACGAATTCCAGCGTCTCCGGGGAGGCGTTGAACATCATCAGGAAGGAGTCGTCGGCGATGCGCTCCCCGCGCGGGCCGGGCTCCGAGATGGCGTTGCCGTTCAGGAACACCGACAGCGCGGACGCCTGCGCCGAGTCCCAGTCCCGCTGCGCCATCTCCTTGCCCTCCGGGGTGAACCAGGCGATGTCCGACAGCTCGTCGTGGGTGCCCTCCACGGGCCGCCCGTGGAAGAACCGCCGGCGCCGGAACACGGGATGCTCCTTGCGCAGCCACACCAACGCGCGCGTGAAGGCCAGCAGCTCCGCCGAATCGCCGTCGCCCTCCGGCCACTTCACCCAGGCCAGCTCGCTGTCCTGGCAGTACGCGTTGTTGTTGCCCTTCTGGGTGCGCGCGAACTCATCCCCGTGGCTGACCATCGGCACACCCTGGGACAGCATCAGCGTGGCGATGAAGTTGCGCTTCTGCCGCTCGCGCAGTTCCAGGACGGCCGGGTCATCGGTGTCACCTTCGGCCCCGCAGTTCCAGGACCGGTTGTGGCTCTCGCCGTCCCGGTTGTCCTCGCCGTTGGCCTGGTTGTACTTGTCGTTGTACGACACCAGGTCGTTCAGGGTGAACCCGTCGTGGCAGGTCACGAAGTTGATGGACGCCAGGGGACGACGGCCGTCGTCCTGGTAGAGGTCGGACGAGCCGGTCAGCCGGGACGCGAACTCCGCGAGCGCGCGCCCCTCGCCCCGCCACAGGTCCCGCACGGTGTCGCGGTACTTGCCGTTCCACTCCGTCCACAGGGGTGGGAAGTTGCCCACCTGGTAGCCGCCCTCGCCGACGTCCCAGGGCTCGGCGATCAGCTTCACCTGGGAGACCACCGGGTCCTGCTGCACCAGGTCGAAGAACGACGACAGCCGGTCCACCTCGTGGAACTGCCGTGCCAGGGTGGCCGCGAGGTCGAAGCGGAAGCCGTCGACGTGCATCTCGGTGACCCAGTAGCGCAACGAGTCCATGATCAGCTGGAGCACGTGCGGGGACCGCATGAGCAGCGAATTGCCCGTCCCCGTGGTGTCCGTGTAGTAGCGGGGGTCCTCCGCCAGCCGGTAGTAGGAGGGGTTGTCGAGGCCCCTGAAGGACAGCGTCGGCCCCAGGTGGTTGCCCTCGGCGGTGTGGTTGTAGACGACGTCCAGGATGACCTCGATACCGGCCTCGTGCAGCGCCCGCACCGCCGACTTGAACTCCAGGACCTGCTGGCCGCGGTCGCCCCAGGAGGCGTACGCGTTGTGCGGGGCGAAGAAACCGATCGTGTTGTAGCCCCAGTAGTTGTTCAGCCCCATGTCGACCAGCCGGTGGTCGTTCACGAACTGGTGCACGGGCATCAGCTCCAGGGCGGTCACCCCCAGCTGCACCAGGTGCTCGATGACCGCCGGATGGGCGAGCGCCGCGTACGTGCCGCGCAACTCCTCGGGCAGCCCCGGGTGTTGCATCGTCAGGCCCTTCACATGGGCCTCGTAGAGCACCGTCTCGTGGTATCCGTGCCGGGGCAGCCGGTCGTCGCCCCAGTCGAAGTACGGGTTGACCACGACCGACGTCATGGTGTGCGGCGCCGAGTCCAGGTCGTTGCGCTTGTCGGGCGCGTCGAAGTGGTAGCCGTACACCTCCTCGCCCCAGGCGATCGATCCGCTGACCGCCTTCGCGTACGGATCGAGCAGCAGCTTCGCGGAGTTGCACCGCTGGCCGCGCTCGGGGGCGTACGGGCCGTGCGCGCGGAAGCCGTAGCGCTGGCCGGGCATGATGCCGGGCACGTACGCGTGCCGCACGAAAGCGTCGCTCTCGCGCAGTTCCACCGCCGTCTCCGAGCCGTCGTCGTGCAGCAGACACAGCTCTACTCGGTCCGCGGCCTCGGTGAAGACCGCGAAGTTGGTGCCGGCGCCGTCGTACGTGGCACCGAGTGGATACGCCTCTCCAGGCCAGACCTGCATGGTCACGACTCTTTCAGCCGGGCCCCGCCACCGGGGCTCCTTGGCCATGAGTCTCCCCGAAAGTGAGGGAACCACCTATGACTTACGTCCCTCTTACCAAATGACCAGTGGATACGACGTATGCCGTATCCCGAACCGAGTGGGACAGACACCGCTCCCGATGGTCCGGGGAGGACCCAGGGGGAGTAGGGGGAAATGTGCGAAGGACAGTGCACCGCCACCTGGGCAAAGTGGTGGCGGGGACGGCCATAGCGGTGGCCGGGACCGCCGTGATGGTCGCCGTCACCCTGCCGGGCACGGCGGGGGCCGACGAGTCGGGCGGCACCGGAAAGGCGGCCGGGTCCGCCCAGCAGGCGGCGGACGGACAGGGCGCGGCACCCGGAGTGGTGCAACAGGCCCCCGCCGAGGGCGAGAAGGGCAAGGGCCGAGACCCGCTCACCGACGACGAGACCAAGCGCGTCGAGCAGATCGCGGTGAACCAGCAGTTCCTCAACTCCAGTGAGAACGTGGACGGGAAGCGCGGACCGCAGCGCCTCGACGTGGAACTCGCCGACCCCGAGACCAGCGAGCTGGACAACCCGGACGCGCCGCGCCGCGCGGACGTGACGTTCTACGACTACAAGGACGACACCGTCGTCACCAAGACCGTCAACCTCGACAGCGGCAAGGTCGAACAGACCGGCACCCAGCACGGGGTGCAGCCGCCGGCGAGCCACGCCGAGGACGTCGAGGCGGCCGAGCTGCTGCTCGCCAGCCCGCTGGGCGCGGGCCTGAAGGCCGACTACAAGGACGCCACCGGCAACGAACTCACCTCGCCCGACCAGCTGTTGCTGACGGCCATGGTCTACAAGGCCACCCCGGGACGGCAGTCCGCCGACCTCGACCAGTGCGGCGAGCACCGCTGCGTACGGCTGTTCCCGAAGGTCAAGAACGGGCCGTGGATCGACGCCCGTGACTTCGTCATCGACCTGAGCGCCCGCAAGGTCGGCAAGCTCACCGGCTGAACCGACCGCGCCCACCGCGCGGTTCCTCGTCCACTGTCCCAACTTGCTTCTCCTGTAAGGGAGTCACTTCTTCATGCGTGTCAACAGAATCAGCCGTGCCCGCAGGCGGGGGGCCGTCGGGCTCGCCCTCGCCACCCTGGCCGCCGGTGCCACGGCCGGCGCGGGACCGGCCGTCGCCCAGCCGAAGGCCGCCCCGGCCGCCGCCGCACCCGGGTGCAGCGCCGCCTACACCATTGAGCAGAAGCTCTCCACCGGCACCACCTGGCGGATGTGCTGGCACTACGAGCGCGAGGCCGGCCTCGTCCTGGAGAACATCTCCTACCAGCCGCCCGGCCAGGCCACCCCCATCAAGGTGCTCGCCGACGCCAAACTCGCCCAGATCCATGTCCCGTACGACGACGGCAAGAACGAGTACAGCGACCTCACCCAGTACGGCTTCGGCACCGGCCTGATGAACATGCAGCCCGGCGAATGCCCCGGCGGCACCATCAAGACCGTCAAGGTCCCCGACGCTCAGGACCCGGCCCATCCGAACGTCAAGGGCCTCTGTACGACGACCCGTTCGCGCGGTCACGCCTTCCGCATGCAGGGCGACAGCGCCAACAAGGTCTTCCAGACCCAGGGCAAGGACTTCCTCGTCTACACGGTCAACCAGGTCGGCTGGTACGAGTACATCACCGAGTGGCGCTTCCAGGACGACGGCACCATCAACATGAACGTCGGTGCCACCGGCAGCCTTTCGCCCTACGACTACGACGCGGGCGACGGCCGCGGCTGGCCACTCGGCAAGGGCGCCACGGCGTACGCGACGAGCCACCAGCACGACGTCTTCTGGAAGTTGGACTTCGCGCTCGACGGCTCCTCCAAGGGACGCGTCGAGCAGTACGACTCCAAGGTCACCACGCACGGCGCCAACACGCCCACCAACAAGACCACGTTGACCAAGGTCACCAAGGAACTCGCGGGCGACGCCAAGAACATGCGCTGGTGGCGCGTCGTCAGCGCGACCGGCAAGAACACGGACAAGCACGCCCGGTCCTACGAGATAGTCCCCGGCCCCAGCACCAAGTACCCGGGCCGCAGCTTCACCCAGCACGACGTGTACTTCACCGAGTACAACAAGTGCGAGCAGTTCGCCAGCGACAACCTGCCCAACTGCGGTGCGGGGCACCCGAAGCAGGTCGACAAGTGGGTCAACGGACAGACCCTCACCCACCCCGTGGTCTGGGTGAACGTCGGTTTCCACCACATCGCCCGTGACGAGGACCAGCAGCCGATGCCGGTCCACTGGCAGGGGTTCTCCATCGCCCCGCGCGACGTCACCGCTATGAATCCGCTCACTCCGGCCGCGCTCGCCGACCAGAACGGCAATGTGAACGGCGGAAGTTGAGAAACGACCCTGTCCATCCGGCTGCACCGCCGACCGGTCCCGGAGTACCCTTCCTTGATCGTTGAGACTGGGGAGAGCTCGGGGGAGCGGAAGGCGGTGCACGGGTGGGCTCGGGAGGGCTGGAGTTGCCCCCTGGTGACGAGGGTCACGAGGGGAACTCCGCAGAAGTCCCGCCCGGCGCGGTGTCCCTGGCACGTCCGATGGACGCGGCTGGTTCCATCGGTCCGGAGCTGGACTGGGACGCCGACGCCTGGCGCGAGGTGCGTACGCGCGCCCAGCGAGCCGGCCGCGCCTACATCTGGCTGAACCTGGTCGAGCAGCGGCTGCGCGCCGTCGTGGCCGCCGTGCTGCGGCCCATCTACGAACCCGTCCACGGCGACGAGTGGGTGGTCGCCGCGGCCGGTCCGGCAGGCCAGGAGTGGGTGCAGCGCGCGGTCGCCGTCCGCGAAGTCAGCCGCCGCAAGGGCTACTTGCTCGACCCGGCCGACGACAACGTGCTCAGTTTCCTGACGCTGCCGCAATTGCGCGAGCTGATGGTGCAGCACTGGCCGTGCTTCGAGCCGTACTTCGACGAGCGCCGGGACGTCGAACTCGCCCTGGACGAACTGGAAGTGACCCGCAACGTCGTCTCCCGCAACCGCGCCCTGTCCGAGGCCGTCCTCAACCAGGCCGAGCGGGCCTCCGCGAAACTCCTGGAGACCCTCGGCGCCGGCAGCGACGTGCCCTCGGCGCGCCGGCTGCCCGTCGACGCGGTCGAGGAACTCATCGGCGACCGGTTCGCGGACGTGGTCGCCGTACACCCCGACCGGGTGCGGCTGATGCGGCAGTTCCCGGCCGAGGACATCTTCGGCGGGGCCCGCCGGGTCGACGCCATCGGCATCGGCCTCAATCTGCTCGTGCAGAACTTCTCCGGCCGACGCCTGGTCCGCCTCGCCGAGTCGGGCTGCCGGGTACGCCTGCTGTTCCTCAACCCCGCCTCCAGCGCGGTGAAGCGGCGCGAGCGTGAACTCGGCATCAAGCGGGGCGAGTTGAGCCGCGCGGTCGAGATGAACATCCTGCACATGCGGCGGGTGCGGTCCCGGCTGCGCGACCCGGCCGCCTTCGAGATCCAGGTCTTCGACGAGACACCCCGCTTCACGGCGTACCTCGTCGACGGCGACGGCTCGGACGGCATAGCCGTCGTGCAGTCCTATCTGCGCCGCACCCGCGGCATGGAGGCGCCGGTGCTGGTGCTGCGGAACGGCAGTCGACTGGTCAAGTCGGACGAAATGGATGACAGCGCACTTTTCCCCACCTACCGCGATGAGTTCGAGCAGATGTGGGCGGATTCGCGACCGGTGTCCTGACCTGTCCCAGGGCCGGGGCCGCGACCGGGGTCCGCTCCGGCGGTAAGCGGAACGCGGTCATCGGATTGTCAGTGGCTCATGCGATCGTGGAGACCACTGGGGGAAAGCACCACCGAGAAGGGGGGCCGTGATGGCCTGGCACCAGGAGCTGCTCATCGGCTTCGACCTGGAGACGACGGGGACCGAGCCGCGCGAGGCGCGCATCGTCACGGGCGCGGTCATCGAGGTCAGGGGCGGACGGCCGATAGGCCGCCGGGAGTGGCTGGCCGATCCGGGCGTGGAGATCCCGGCGGACGCCGTCGCCGTGCACGGCATCACGAACGAGCGGGCCACCGCCGAGGGCCGCCCCGCCGACCAGGTCGCCGAGTCGATCGCGGACGTCCTCGTGACGTACTGGAAGACGGGCGTCCCCGTCGTCGCCTACAACGCGGCCTTCGACCTGACCCTGCTCTCCGCCGAGCTGCGCCGGCACGGACTGCCGTCCCTGCGCGACCGGTTGGGCGGCACCGACCCCGCCCCGGTCATCGACCCGTACACGATCGACCGCTCCGTCGACCGCTACCGCCGCGGCAAGCGCAACCTCGAAGCGGTCTGCCAGGAGTACGGCGTGGTCCTCGACTCCGCGCACGACGCCTCGGCCGACGCCCTCGCCGCCGCCCGCCTGGCCGGCGCGATAGCCGACCGCCACCCCAAGGTCGCCGCCCTGGGCCCGGCCGAACTCCACCGCAGCCAGATCGAGTGGTACGCGGAATGGGCCGCCGACTTCCAGAGCTTCCTACGCCGCAAGGGCGACCAGGACGCGGTGGTAGACGGCACGTGGCCACTCCGCGAGCTGGAGGACGAGACAGTCTGACCCGTCGCACTCCTGTGGCGCCCCAAAGGGAGGCGCCCCAAAGGGGCGCGGGGAACTGCGCGACCAGCCACAGACGACCGTCAGCCGCCCGAACACCTATCGGCCCCGTTCAATAGGCGCTCAGAACGGAAACCACCGCACAGTCTCGTCCCCGTCCCGCAAAGACGCCACCCGCCGCCGAAACTCAACCAGCGCCTCAGGGTTGCTCGGCGCATGCTGAGCAACCCAGGCACAGCTGGCCGTCTCCCGAGCCCCGCGGAGCACCCCGCAGCCGTCCCACTCCCGCACATCCCACCCGTACGCCTCGATGAACGAGTCGTAGGCCCGGGCCGGAAAGGCATACCGGTCGCGGGAGAGAGCCATCACCACCAGGTCGTGCTCGCGCAGGTCGGCGGAGAAGGTCTCCAGATCGACCAGCACCGGCCCGTCCGGCCCGACATGCACATTGCGGGGCAACGCGTCACCGTGAATCGGCCCCGGCGGCAGGTGCGGCGTGAGCGCGGCGGCGGCCGCCGCGAAACCGTCCCGCCGCTCCCGCAGATACACCGCGTCCGCCGGGTCGATCGCGTCGCCCGCCAGACGCAGCCAGCGTTCCACACCGCCCAGCAGCTCCCGGGGCGGGAGCTCGAAGGGGGGAGAAGGGAGGGCGTGGACCACCCGTAGGAGTTCGGCCAAATCCCGGGGCTCGGCGGGTCGTACGGAATCGGCCAGCCGGTGCCACACCGTCACCGGGTGCCCCTCGACCAGGCGGGCTTTCGGCTCGGCGGCCCGCACCGCGGGGACGCCCGACTCGGCCAGCCACAGCGCGACATCCAGCTCGCGCCGGGCGCGGTCGAGGAGTTCGGCGTCACGGCCCACCTTGACGACCAGGTCACCGGCGGCGAACACCGCGTTCTCGCCGAGGGCGAGGAGCCGCGCGTCCCGCGCCGGGCCGGGCAGTACGTCCGCCGCGTCCAGTACGTCCCGGGCCCGTGCCTCGTCCATCGTGCGCCTCCGAGTGATCCCTGTGCGTGTGCGTACGGCGTCGGGTTCCCGCCATCCGACGGCCAGTGTCGCATTCGCACAGGTGGGACGGCGTGCGAGGTGCCTTGACGAGGCACGACGCGTTCACGACCATGACGGGGCCCGACCAGGCCGCGCAAAGGGGCTGATTCCATGACATCGGTGACGGGGGTATCGGTCACGGAGGTGCGGAGGCCGCCGAGCCGCGCGCCGGGCAGGGGCCGTCAGCGGCGCGCCTCCGACCACGCGGCCTGGTTCCTGGTGTTACCCGCCCTGATCCCGATCCTCGTGCTCAGCGTCGGACCCCTCCTCTACGGAATCCTGCTGGCCTTCACCGACTCCCAGTCGGGCCGGACCGCTCCCACCCAGTGGATCGGCGGGCTCAACTTCCGGGACCTGCTGCACGACACGCTGTTCTGGGAGTCGTTCCGGATCGGGCTGGTGTGGGCGGTCGGTGTGACCGTCCCGCAGTTCCTGCTCGCCCTCGGCCTCGCCCTCCTCCTCAACCAGGACCTGCGGATGCGCTGGCTCGCCCGGGCGCTCGCGATCGTCCCGTGGGCGATGCCCGAGGTCGTCGTCGGCATCATGTGGCGGATCGTCTACAACCCGGACGCGGGCATCCTCAACGAGACCCTGCGCGACCTCGGCCTCGGGGACGGCCGGGACTGGCTCAGCAGCCTGACGACCGCGCTGCCCGCCGTGATCGTCGTCGGCGTCTGGGCCGGCATGCCCCAGACGACGGTCGCCCTGCTCGCCGGACTGCAGAACACCCCGCGCGAACTCCACGAGGCGGCGGCGGTCGACGGCGCCGGAGCCTGGCGCCGCTTCCGCACGGTCACCTGGCCCGCCCTCAGACCGGTGGCGCTGGCGATCACGGCCCTCAACCTCATCTGGAACTTCAACTCGTTCGCCCTGGTCTACGTCCTGACCAACGGCGGACCCGGCGGCCGCACCCGGCTGCCCATGCTCTTCGCCTACGAAGAGGCCTTCCGCTACGGGCAGTTCGGCTACGCGGCGGCGATGGGATGTGTGATGGTCGCGGTGATCTCGGTACTCCTCGCCGTCTTCCTCGTAGGCAGGTTGAGGGGAGGAGACGACGCATGAGGACCAGCGCCAAGTCCGGTACGCGGACCAACGCCACGTCAGGGATGAGGACGAGCACCGGAGCCCGCGCCGGACAGTACACCGCCCTGCTCGCGTACCTCGTCTTCCTCGCCTTCCCCCTCCTCTGGCTGATCTCCACCGCATTCAAGTCCCCGCAGGAGCTGGGCAGTCTGCACCCCACCTGGATCCCGAGGCACCCCACCCTCGCCAACTTCCGCCAGGCCTTCGACGAACAGCCGCTGCTGCACGCCGCGTTGAACTCCCTGCTCGCCGCGCTCGGGGCCGCGCTGATCGCCGTGGTGATCGCGACACCGATGGCCTGGGTCGTGGCCCGGCGCCGGACACCGCTCGCGCGGGCCGCGACCGGGTGGGTGGTGGTCAGCCAGGCGTTCCCGTTCGTGCTGGTGATCATCCCGCTGTTCCTGGTGCTGAAGAACCTGCGGCTGATCGACTCCCTGGCCGGGCTGGTGCTCGTCTACGTCGTATGGTCGCTGCCGTTCGCTCTGTGGATGCTGGTTGGCTATGTCCGGGCGGTACCACCGGAGTTGGAGGAAGCGGCGGCGGTCGACGGCGCCGGGAGGCTCCGCACACTCGTGTCGGTGACGGCACCGCTGCTCGCGCCCGGGATCGTGGCGACGGCGCTGTTCGCGTTCGTCACCGCGTGGAACGAGTTCTTCTTCGCGCTGGTCCTCCTCAAGACCCCGGAGAAACAGACCCTGCCGGTCGTCCTCACCCACTTCATCGGCGCGGAGGGCGTAGCGGACCTCGGCCCGCTGGCCGCCGCCGCGTTCCTCGCGACCCTGCCCTCGCTGATCGTCTTCTCGCTGATCCAACGGCGGCTCACCGGCGGCATGGTGACCGGGGCGGTGAAGAGCTGATGCGACCCCGATGGATCCTCGCCCTCGCCCTGACCCTGCTCCTCACCGGTTGCACAGGCGGCGGAAGCAACTCCGCGAACGGCCGGATCACCCTCCGCTTCCAGTCCCTGGCCTGGCAGGACGAGTCCGTCACCGCCAACAAGGAACTGGTGGAGGAGTGGAACGCCGCCCATCCGGACGTCAAGGTCGAGTACGTCCAGGGCAGTTGGGACAGCGTCCACGACCAACTGCTCACCTCCTTCGAGGGTGGTGAGGCGCCGGACATCATCCACGACGCCTCCGACGACCTCGCGGACTTCGCCTACGGCGGCTACCTCGCCGACCTCCGCGACCTGCTGCCCGCCCGCCTCAAGTCCGATATCCCGCAACGCAGTTGGGACACGACGACCTTCGGGGACGGGATCTACGGCGTGCCCTTCCTCCAGGAGCCGCGGGTACTCATCGCCAACGCCACCTGGCTGAAGAAGGCGCGCGTACGCATCCCGACTCCCGAACACCCCTGGAGCTGGGCCGAGTTCAGGGACATCACCGGGCGGCTGAGCGGCGACGGCAAGTACGGCGTGGCCTGGCCGCTCAAGGAGCCGGTGTCCGCCACGCTCAACCTGTCGCTGTCCGCGGGCGGCGAACTCTTTCACCGGGGTGAGGACGGCAAGGTGACCGTCCGCTTCGACAAGGCCGATCAGGTAGTCCCCCGCACGATCCACGATCAGGCGAACGTGGAACACAGCGCCTCACCCACCACCCTCGGCAGCGGCGGCTCGGACACGCTCCCCGGCTTCTTCGGCGGCAAGTACGCGATGATCCCGCTCGGCTTCTCCTACCGCCAGCAGATCGTGCAGCAGGCACCCAAGGGCTTCGACTGGCAGGTCCTGCCCGCCCCGGCAGGCGCCGACGGCCTCACCCAGGGCGTCAGCCCACAGACCCTGTCCATCGCCGAGGACAGCCCGCACAAGAAGCAGGCCGCCGAGTTCATCGACTTCCTCCTCCAGCCCAAGAACATGGTCCGCCTGGCCCTCGGCGACTGGATGCTCCCCACCGGAACCCAGGCCCTCAAGTCCCCGGCCCTGCACACCCCCAAGGACGACTGGTCCACCGGCACCGCACTGGCCACCGACCTGGTCTCGGCCCCCGCACAGTCGGTACGCGGCTACCCCGAGTGGAAGGACAAGGTGGCAACCCCGGCATTCCAGGAGTACTACAGCGGAGCAATCACACTCGCCGAGCTGCGCCAACGCCTGGAGAGGGACGGCAACTTGGTCCTGGCGAGATACCAACGCTGACGAGGGTTTTTAGGGGCGCGGGGAACTGCGCGACCAGCCCCCACGGGCCTTCACCCGCCGAACAACCGCACCACGCTCCCCGGATGGCGCCACCACAAAAATCCCGTTGCCCCGCCCCACCCGAACCCCCTAGCGTCCCCCACATGTCAGCCGCGAACGCGATCACGAACTCCGGTCTCGGCCGGAGCTGCACGTATGCGATCCGCATCCGCCGCAGCCCCGGTGCCCTGACCGGCCCGGGCATGCACGCCCGCTGACTCTTCTCCCCTTTCTTCCGGTCAGGGCCTTCGTCTGCCCGTATGCCCTTCACGGAAGACAAGGACCGCAGGCCATGGCCCGCCGCCCCACCCACGTTTCCCGCGCGCTCTCGCAGAACTTCCTGGCCGACCGCGCCACCGCCGAATACGTAGCCCGCCTAGCCGTCCCGCAGGGACAACAGGTACCGCTTCTCCTCGAAGTGGGCGCAGGAAAAGGCGCGTTGACCGCGAAACTCGCACCCCGCTGCCACGAACTCCACGCCCACGAGATCGACCCCCGCCTCGTACCGAAACTCCGCACCCGCTTCTCGACCACACCCCAAGTACACGTGGTCGCCGGGGACTTCATGGACACCCGGCCCCCACGCACCCCGTTCGCCGTCGCCGGCAACGTGCCGTTCTCCCGCACCGCCGACATCGTCGACTGGTGCCTGCGCGCCCCCGCCCTCACCGACGCCACCCTGCTCACCCAACTCGAATACGCCCGCAAACGCACCGGGGACTACGGCAGTTGGACCCTGCTGACGGTCCGCAGCTGGCCCCGGTACGAGTGGCGACTGGTCGGGCGGGTCGACCGGCGCCGGTTCAGTCCCGTGCCGCGCGTCGACGCCGGGATCGTACGGATCGAGCGGCGCCGGACCCCGCTGCTCGAACCGGCTGAACTGCCCGCTTGGCGACACCTGGTCGAGCTGGGTTTCTCGGGCGTCGGCGGCTCCCTGCACGCTTCCCTGCGCCGGGCCCACCCGAGGCGACGCGTGGACGCCGCGTTCCGTACGGCACGCCTGGATCCACGCGTCCTGGTGGGCGAGGTGTCCCCGGACCACTGGCTGCGGCTGCACGCGGCGCTGAAGATGCCGTAGGACACGGGTGAGGGCCTGTTGGTTCCCCCGGGATACCAACAGGCCCTCGATCAGGGGGAGTCACACCAGCGGACTCAGACCCGCAGGGGCTCGCCCTCGCCCGTCACCGCGGACGTGGGCGCGATCTCCTCCGGGGACTCGTCATGGGTCAGGTCGGGCAGGCGGTGGAGCCACTTCGGGAAGTACCAGTTGCGCTCGCCGAGCAGGGCCATCACCGCGGGGAGCAGGACGCCCCGGATGACCGTCGCGTCGATGAGGACCGCGGCGGCGAGGCCGACGCCCATCTGCTTCATGGACTGCATGGACAGGGTGCCGAAGATCGCGAAGACGGCGACCATGATGACGGCGGCGCTGGTGACGACGCCGGCCGTGGTGACCACCCCGTGCCGGATCGCGTCCTGTGTCGAACGGCCGCGCAGCCGCGCCTCGCGGATACGGGAGACGACGAACACGTGGTAGTCCATCGACAGGCCGAACAGGATGACGAAGAGGAACAGCGGCAGCCAGGTGACGATCGCGCCGACACCCTCCGCGCCCACCAGCGAGGCGCCCCAGCCGTGTTGGAAGACGGCGACGAGGATGCCGTAAGCGGCGCCCACGGAAAGGAGGTTGAGGACGATCGAGGTGATCGCGACCGTCAGTGAGCGGAACGAGAGCAGCATCAGCAGGAAGGCGAAGACCACGACGAACGCGAAGACCGGCACGACCGACCCGATCAACTGGTCGTTGAAGTCCTTCGAACCGGCGACCTGTCCGGTGATCGGTGCCTGGACGCCGTCGACCTTGCCGAGGGTGGCGGGCCGTACGTCGTCGCGCAGTTTCTCCAGGCTCTTCGAGGCCTTGTCCTGGTCGGAGCCGCCGACGAGCGGGACGTAGACGAAGGCGACGTTCTGCGCGTCGTGCAGCTTGATGTCGACCGGGCCGCGCGAGGCACCCGAACTGACCGCCTGCGCCTTGAAGTCGGCCAACGCCTGCTTCACATCAGGTGCGTTGATGTCCTTCGCCTTGACGATGACCTCGGCCGGATCGGAGCCGCCCGGGAAGGCGTCGTTGACGCGGTTGTAAGTGCCCACGATCGGCAGGGAGTTGCCGAACTCCTGGTCCAGGGTGAGGTTCTCGGTCTTCATGCCGACCGCGGGAGCGGCGATCGCGAGCAGCGCGCCGGCCGCGACGAGGACGGAGACGAGGGGCTTGGCGAGGACGCCCTTGAGGACGGCGGTCCAGAACCGGCTCTCGCCGTTGCCCCGGCGGCCGCGCCGGCGCAGGAACGGGATGCGGCCCTTCTCGACCCGCTCGCCCAACAGCGAGAGCAGCGCGGGCAGTACGGTCACCGAGCCGACCATGGCGACCGCGACGACCATCAGCGAGGCCAGGCCCATCGCCTCGAACTCGGCGAGCCCGGTGAACAGCATGCCCGCCATCGCCACGCACACCGTGACACCGGAGACGATGACGGCGCGGCCACTGGTCGCGGCGGCGATCCGCAGCGCGGCCCCGGCGTCGCGGCCGGCCTCGCGCTCCTCGCGTTCGCGGCGCAGATAGAACAGGCAGTAGTCGACGCCGACGGCCAACCCCACCAGCAGCATCACGGAGTTGGCGGTGTCGCTCATCGGCTGGACGTGGCTGACGAGGCCCATCAGGCCCATCGTCGCCACGATCGCGGTCATGGCCAGAGCCACCGGCAGCAGCGCCGCCACCAGCGCGCCGAAGGCGATCAGCAGGATGCCGAAGGCGACGGGTACGGCGGAGTACTCGGCCTTCTTGAAGTCGTTGCCGAAGGCGTCCTTGTATTGCTTCGCCATGCTGGCGCCGCCGATCTCCTCGATCCGCAGCGAGCCGTGGTCCTTCTGCACCCCGGCGACGGCTTTCAGGACCGGCTCCACCCGGTCGCCGGCGGTGTCCGCGTCGCCGCGCATGTCGAACTGGACGAGCGCGCTCCGGCCGTCCTTCGAGATCGTCTTCGTGTCGTACGGCGAGGTCACGTCCGTGACCCGGCCGGTCCCCTCGACGGCCTTGACGACGGCGGTGACCGTGGAGCGGAACTCGCTGTCGGTGGACGTGACCGACGCGTCCTTCGACTGGATCAGGATGGTCTCACCGGCCGGTTCCTTGATCCCGGCGTCGTCGATGATCGTGGCGGCGGTGTGCGTCTCGCCCTTCAGCTGGTCGCTCTCGTCGACGTCGACGCGGCCCGCCGCCGAACCGATCCCCATCGCCAGCACCACGAACAGCACCCAGATGCCGACCGCGGCCCACCGGTGCCGGGCGCTCCAGCCGCCGGCTCGGGCGGCGAGCCCCCGTACCCGCGAATCTCCGTTCCCCATGACGGGCTTGCCCCCTTGTGCACGGTGACAGCCCCCTGCCGCCACCTCATGGTTCGAAGGTATGCGCGGAATAAGAAGATCCCCTCGTGCTGACCGGTGAGGTATCGGACGACCGGCTCCTCCGCACGGACAGCGGGCCCTCAGCACTGGGGAGGACGGCGGCCCCTTACATCTATCGGAGCGGCTCGGGGGTGATGATCAGGGTGTCCGATGCGTCGGCAGGGGTCCGCTTTGTTATTACGAAACCTTGTTGAACAAGTCACAGGTGTCGGCAGGTGTGCCTGTAGGTGTTGATCCGGAGCCACCTCATCCGCCAGAGTTTCCGCACACCCGCGCACCACAGGGAGCGGTCGTCGTGCCCACCCCCACGGGGCACGAAGGCCGCTCTATGGTGTGCGGATGACGACGACCTATGCGGCGCTCCTGCGCGGAATCAACGTGGGCGGCAACAAGAAGCTCCCGATGGCCGAGCTGCGCACGCTCCTCGAAGGCCTCGGACACGACAACGTCCGCACCTATCTGCAGAGCGGCCAGGCCGTGTTCACGAGCGGCCACGGCGACGGGGAGTCCCTCGCGACGGAACTCGCGCAGGCGATCGAGAAGCGGTTCGGCTTCACGGTCGACGTCATCGTCCGCGACCACGCCTACCTCAAGGCGATCGCCGACAACTGCCCGTTCCCGGCAGCCGAGTTGGAGGGCAAGCAACTCCACGTCACGTACTACTCGGCGCCGGTCGCCGAGGACCGCTTCGCAGAGATCGACCAACCCGCGTACCTCCCCGAGGAGTTCCGCCTCGGCGACCGCGCCCTGTACCTCTACGCCCCCGACGGCCTCGGCCGCTCCAAGCTCGCCGCGGAACTCTCCCGGCCGCGGCTGAACAAGGGGCTGATCGCGACGTCCCGCAACTGGAACACCGTGGTCAAACTCGTTGAGATGACCGCCGGTTGACCTGATGCCGTACCCGCCGACCGGGCCCGCACGCGCTGTGCGAGGCTCGTCCCATGCGCTACATCATCATCGGAGCAGGGGCGGTCGGCGGGGCCATCGGTGGCCGGCTGGCCGGAGCGGGGTGCGAGGTCGTGCTGGTCGCGCGGGGCGCGCAGCGGGCGGCGCTGGCCGAGCACGGGCTGCGGCTCAAGGTGCCGGACGGCGAGTCGTCGTATCGGCTGCCGGTCGTCGAAGGGCCCGCCGAACTGGGCGAGTTGAGGACCGACGACGTCCTCGTCCTCGCCGTCAAGACACAGGACAGCGAGGCCGCGCTCGCGGCCTGGGGCCCGGCACCGGTCGCAGGCGGCGGTACGGCCGCCGAACGACTCCCCGTCGTCTGCGCGCAGAACGGGGTGGAGAGCGGGCGGCTGGCGCTGCGCCGCTTCCAGCGGGTCTACGGCGTCTGCGTCTGGCTGCCCGCGACCTTCGTCGAGCCGGGTGTGGTCGCCGCCGGGGGAACCCCGCTCACCGGCATCCTGCACCTCGGCCGCTACCCGCACGGCACGGACGAGACCGCCCGGCTGATCGCCGCCGACCTGGAGAAGTCGCGGTTCGAGGCGCCGGTCGTGCCGGACGTGACGCGCTGGCAGTACGCCAAGCTGCTCAGCAATCTCGGCAACGCGATCGAGGCCGTCGTCGAGGTGCTCGACGCCGAGGAGCACCTGGCGTTCTACCGGCGGGTGCGGGCCGAGGGCGCGGCCGTGCTCGGCGCGGCCGGTATCGCGTACGCGAGCGCCGAGGAGGAGAAGGAGGCGCGCGGCGACAAGATCCGGCTGGTGGAGATCGACGGCGCCCCGCGCGGCGGCGGCTCCTCCTGGCAGTCGCTGAACCGGGGCACCGGCACCATCGAGGCCGACTACCTCAACGGCGAGATCGCGCTGCTGGGGCGGCTGCACGGTGTACCGACACCGCTCAACGACCTGCTGCAACGGCTCGCGAACGGCTTCGCGCGTGAGCGCAGGGCGCCCGGTTCGCTGCCGTTCGACGAACTGGTCCGCCTCGCCGACGACGCTGTCGCGTTTGTTCAAGAGTCCTGACGGCGCCCTCCCTAGCGTGGCGGGCATGAGCAACCACGACCTGCACCCGTACATGATCGAATGCGCCGCCGAGGCCGCCCGTGTCGCGCGCGGTGTCCGTGCGACACAGCTCGACGACCCCACGCACTGCCCCGACTGGGACGTCCGCGCGATGGTCAACCACTGGGTCCTCTACACCTCGCACGGCCTGGAACACCGTGCTCTGCGCAAGCAGCTCTCCGAGGAGCTGACCGCGCGCGACTTCACCGCCGACCCGGACTGGGCGGAGGCGTACGCCGCCCAGCTGGACCGGGCCGTCGCCGCATGGGCCGACCCGGCGGTGTGGGAGGGCGAGGTCGACCTCGGCATGGCGAAGATGCCGGCCGACGAGATCGCCTCGATGATCATCAAGGAGCTGGCGGTCCACGGCTGGGACGTGGCCACGGCCACCGGCCAGCGGTACACCGTCTCGGACGGCGCGGCCCGCCTCGTCCTCGCCGTGGTCGAGAAGCACGGCGACCTCTACCGCCAGTACGACGGCTTCGCCGACCCGGTCCCCGTACCGGACGACGCCCCCGTCTTCGAACGCGCCCTCGCGGCCGGCGGACGGAACCCGCGGCAGCGGGCCATGGGCAAAGTGGACCAGTGAAAGAGTGCCGTATTGGGCCGGGCGCTCGGCCTAATCGGCGTTTAGCGTTGCCTGCATGAGTCACGACAACCCGGTCCGCGTCGACTTCTACTTCGACCCCGCCTGCCCCTTCGCGTGGATCACCTCCCGCTGGCTGCTGGAGGTCGAGCGCGAGCGCCCGCTCGACCTCCGCTTCCACGCGATGAGCCTCTACCTCCACAACACCGGCAACGAACTCCCCGACTGGTACCGGGAGTTGGTCGACAAGTCCATCGGCCCGGTCCGGGTCGCCGTGGCCGCCGCCGAACAGCGGGGCGACAAGGTACTGCGGGACCTGTACACGGCCTTCGGCATCCGCATCCACGAGCGGCGCTACGACGACTTCGACGCCGTCATCGCCGAGTCCCTCGCCGAGCTCGGACTCCCCGCAGAACTGGCCGACGCCGCACATGACGTGTCGTACGACGACGCCGTGCGCCGCAGCCATGAGGCGGGCGTGGAGGCGGAGTCGGGCGGTTATGTGGGGACGCCGACCCTGCATGTCGACGGCACGGTGTGGTTCGGGCCTGTGCTGCGGGCGATTCCGCGCGGCACGAAGGCGGCCGAACTCTTCGACAGCTTCCGGGTGTTGGCCACGTGCCCGGACTTCTTCGAGTTGAAGCGGACGCGTACCGGGGGTCTGTCCCTCGACTGAGCCCGAGCTTCGTGGACGGGGGTTCACCGGTGACGGGGTACACGGCCCGGGTGTACGACGCGTCGGGCGGCGAGGCGGGTCAACAGACGGTGAGCGTCGGCGAGTTCAAGAGGACCGCCCTCGTGCGCGTCGGCGGACTCACCGGTGGCCCCTTCACCGTGACCGTCACCACGGCCAACGCCCACGGCAGCAGCGCGCCACCCTGGCCTGGACGCCGCCGACCGCGACGGGGGACGCGAAGGCCGTCGGATACCTGGTCAGCGTCTCCGACGGGTGGGAGCCGATCTCCGTCACCGGCCGGGACGTCCTGGTCGGCCGGCCCTCCGCGAAGGGCATGTTCCGGGTGATCGGCGGGCTCCGGCCCGGCACGTCCTGCACGGTCACCGTCGCGACGGTCACGGCGGCGGGCGCCGGGCCCGCGGCCGAGGTCACGGCGACGACTCGGACGTGAGACCCCTCCGGAAACGGGGTCCGGGACCTGTTCTCGTCGCGCAGTGACATAAACGCGGCGCGAGACGCAGTACAAAAAGCGACCCCCGCGATCATGTTCATGCCGCCGGGGGCCGTGCTGCGGACGGGCCGTCCGGGGTCCGACATCACAGGGGAGTGCCGGACTTCGGGCGGCGCCTCCCCGTCGATCGCCGGGCCGGTCACGTCCCGAGGCCGGTCGTCTCCGACGTCGGTCACGCGCCGGGCTGCTCGGTGCGCCGCCCCCGTCCCGACAGCCGTCCCGCGAGGCGCCCCAGCGCGCCGGGGCGGTTCCAGGCGCGGAACGCGTCGAGTTTGCCGCGGCCCGCGCGATCGAGCGCCGCCTCGACCTCGGCCTGGTCCCCGGCGGGCAGCGCCCGCACGATCGGCCGCAACACCTTCGCCAGCAGGGCCGTACGGGTCTCGTCCCAGGCCGGATGGGTCCCCGGGAACGCGCTCCAGTCGCAGAACCGGGCGGCGACATACGCGGGCCCGGTCCGCAGCCGCTCGCCCACCCGCTCCGAACGGGCCGCCCGCTCGTACGCCGCGAGAAGGCGCGGCTCGGCCGAACGGGCGAGCGCGTACAGCTCGTTCTCCGGTGCCGTCCCCTCCAGGAGCCGCCACGCGAGGGCCTCGAAGGCGCGTTCGGCGACGGTCTCCGGCAGTGGTTCGGCGGCGTCGGCCTTCAGGCTCAGCACCCGGGCGACCCACTCCTCGCCCTCGGCCGCGGTGCCGAGCGCCCCGGTGAATTCCAGAAGGAGCAGTGCCGTACGCCGAGTCGGGCCCAGTTCCGTGCTGAAGCAGCGGAGCAGATCGGTGGCGAGCGCCGGTACGTCGGAGTCCTCCGGGGGAGCGGCGAGTGCCGCCTCGATCAGCGACTCCCGGGTGCCGGCGGCGCGGTGGGTGTCGGAGCCCAGTTTCCTCAGCAGCAGGCTCGCCTCCCGGCCGGTCGGCAGCTCGCCGCCGGGCCAGGTGAGGCGGAGTGCGGTGTGCAGCACGGCGGGATCGGCCAGCGGTGAGACACCGGCCGTGCGGAGCAGACCGTGGAACCCGTCGAGCCGGTCCTCCGGCCCGATGGGCGCGACACACATCCGCAGATGCGGGAAACCGGACTGCTGGAGGTCGAGCGGCAGCCCGGAACCCTTCAACACCCTTGCCACAGACGCTGGTTCCGCCAAGGCGAGCGTGTCGAGCGACCCGAACAGCGCGACCCGCAGCCCGGGGTGGGTGTGCACCGCGTCCAGGAGCGCGGGCGGACAGCCCATGGCGGGAGGCTCGCCGCCCGGACGGCGCTCGGCGGGTTCGGGCGAGGGCTTCGTGCCGCCGCCCGACAAGGACGCGGCCGGGGAGCCCACCAGCTCCCGCGCCAACCGTTCGGCCAGCTCCGGGAGTTGGTCCTGGCAGTCGACGTCGAGCAGGTCGGCGGCCCGCAGCAGTGCGAGAGGCCGTCCGACGGCCGGTTCCGCCGTGTCCGCGATACCGGCCCGCAGGGAGGGCGCGAGATCGCGGGCCAGGTCGGCATGGTCCCGCGCGGTCAGGGACCCGGCGCGCAGCACGGGCACCGGTCCATGGGCGAGGACCGCCGACGCCAGCACGCGCGCGGCGAGCGGCGCCGACACCGTGGCCGTCACGCGCCCGTCCAGCCGGGCCAACAGCGCGGCCAGGGCGACCTGTTCGGCCTCGCCGGGCAGGGTCGCCGAGCTGGACCCCAGGTGCGGCACCGGGCCGCCGCACAATCCGGCGACCAACGCCGCCAGTCTGTCGTCGGGCAGTGCGTCCACCTGCTCGGCCGCCCAACTCGCCGCCACCGCACGGGCGTCCGTCCGCAGGTCGATGCCCGCGACGAGGGCGCTCACCGCCAACGCGCCCAGATCTTCGGGGTCGTTGTGGAACAGGTCGGGACGGCCCGCGCGCCAGACGCGGGCGCACACCTCCGCCCAGGTGTCCGCGACCGGCCCGGACGGCTGCCGGCCCGTGCAGTTGTGCACGCGATAGCGCTCGTCGTCGGCGACGGATTCGGAGGACGGCAGCGCGCCGACGAGCTGCTGACGGGCCTGCCGGGGGTCGTGGGTGTACGTCGTGAAGGTGAGCCGGTGCGCCTGTTCGCGGGGCAGGACCGTGCAGGCGAGCGCTATCCAGCGGGCCACGTCGGCGCTGTCGTGCTCCACGACCACGATCTGCCCGGCACCCGGATCCGCGGCCACCGCCCGCAGATCGGCGAAGAACGCGGCGAGCCGTCCGGCCCGGGACACCGCGAACGGGACCAGCGCCTCCTTGCGCAACAACCCGGAAGGTTCGACACGGTCGACGGGACCGGGCCCGCCCGGGGGAGTCGACTCGGCCCAACGCGGGGACTCCCAGGTGGAGATGGGCAGGACGCCGTCCGGCAGCCGGGTCCCGGCCGGCAGCAGGAGGGCGTGTGTGTGGAAGGAGACCGGGCCCCCGGCCCAGTCCGTGCCGGTGCACACGGAACGGCTCAACAGCCGCCCGCCGTCGGTGAGTTCACTGAAGCCGAACACCGTGGGGAACCTCTTGAGCTGCTCGGCGTCGGGCTGCCGCGGGCTGTCGGGGGGTGGCTCGTACCCGAGGAGCCGCTCGGCCTCCCGCAACACTCCCGGCGGCACCTCCGCGCCGACCGCCGTGAACCGGGGGCCGGGATCCTCGGATCCGGACGGCCCCGAGGTGTAGTGCAGCTGGGCCGGCACAGGCCCTTCGCGATGCCCGAACTCCCGACCCGCCACGTGTACTTGCTCCCCACTAGCCCTCAGAGGAACCATCCCAGCAGATCCGGAGGCCGGGGGAGACCCCTTTCCGGGAAACCGGGCAGGTGGGAACCGTGAAGGCGCTACGCCCCGACGGCCGCGAGCATCGGAGCCAGGGCCGCGTCGTAGCGCTCCAGCAGGACCCGCGCCACCTCGGGTGCCGGACCCAGCACGTCGGCGAGCACGTCCGCCTCCGCCGCGCCCCGCGCGATGCGGTCGGGCAGGAAGCCGGGCGCGAGGACGTACGGCGCGACTGCGATCCGCCGGCAGCCGAGCGCCCGGAGTTCGCGGACCGCGTCCTCGGTGCGGGGGAGCGCCGCCGAGGCGAACGCGGGACGCACGGCGCGCCAGCCGGTGTGCCACCACTCCCGCGCGAGGCCGTCGATCACCGCGATCGCCTCCGGGTCGGTGGACCCGGCCGAGGCCAGCACGATCCCGGTCGAGGACTTGTCGGCGGGCGTCAACCCGGCCTCGTAGAGCCGCCGTTCGAGCGCGCGCAGCAACAGCGGCGACGGTCCCAGCACCTCCGCCTGCCTGATCCGCAGCCGCGGCGGTGCGTCCCGCAGGACCGCGGGGATGTCCGACTTCGCGTGGAACGCGCGGGTCAGCAGCAGGGGGAGGGCCACGACGTCCTGCCCGCCCTCTGCCGCGAGGGACTCCAACACCCCTTGCACGGAAGGGACGTTGAAGTCCAGGAAGCCGGTCTCCACGCGCAGCCCGGGCCGCCGCGACCGGACCCGCCGCACCAGGGCGTGGACGGTCGCGGCGTGCCGCGGATCGCGGCTGCCGTGGGCGATGACGAGAAGGACCGGCTTCGTGTGCATGGGATCAGCTCAGCTCTTCACCAGCAGACCTCGGCTGCGCAGCACCCACCGCTCCAGTGGGCTGAAGAGCAGCAGGTCGATGGCGATACCGACGAACAGGATCAGGATGATCGCCTCGAACACCATGGCCATGTCGCTGTTGGTACGGCCGTTCTCCAGCAACTGGCCCAGGCCCACGCCCAGATCGGGGAACTGGGCGATGATCTCGGCCGCCATCAGCGAGCGCCACGAGAACGCCCAGCCCTGCTTCAGGCCCGCCACATACCCGGGGAGCGCCGCCGGCAGTGTGACGTGCCAGATGCCCTTGACGCCCGTCGCGCCCATCGTGCGGCCCGCGCGCAGGAACAGCGGCGGCACCTGGTCGACGCCGGACACCAGCCCGTTGGCGATCGAGGGGACCGCGCCGAGCAGGATCACCGCGTACATCATCGAGTTGTTCAGGCCCAGCCAGATCACGGCCGGCGGCACCCAGGCCACCGACGGCAGCGACTGGAGGCCGGACAGGATCGGGCCGATCGCCGCGCGCACGAACTTCACCCGGGCCACCAGCAGTCCCAGCGGGGTGCCGATCAGCAGCGCGAAGAAGAAGCCCAGCAGACCGCGCGAGACGCTGGTCCAGATGTAGCCGAGGAGATCGCCCTGGAGCCAGGCGTTCTTGAACTCGGTGCCCACGGCGCCCGGCGAGGGCAGCTTGCTCGGGTCGTCGACGATCGGGGTCAGGATCAGCCAGACCACCAGGACCACCGCGAGCGCGACGAGCGGCGGGAAGATCTTGTTGACGAAGGTCTGCCGGAAGGTCGGACGGCCCGTGACCTGACTCTCCAGGGCGTCGAGGCCCGCCTCGACGCTCCCGCCGTCCTGGACGGTCGTGGTCTCAGTGCTGGCCATGACGGCGGATCTCCCCACGCAGTACATCGGTGATCTCAAGGGACAGTTCGGCCACGGGCGCGTCCTCGATGCGGCGCGGCTGCGGGATGCCGACCGTCCACTCGCGGGCGATCCGGCCGGGCCGCGAGGACAGCAGGATGACCCGCTGGGCGAGCCGTACCGCCTCGCGCACGTTGTGCGTGACGAACAGGACCGAGAGCCCCGTCTCGCCCCAGATACGGGTCAGTTCGTCGTGCAGGACGTCCCGCGTGATGGCGTCCAGCGCCGCGAACGGCTCGTCCATCAGCAGGATGCGGCTCTCCTGGGCGAGCGCCCGGGCCATGGCGACACGCTGGCGCATACCGCCCGACAGCTCGTGCACCCGCTTGCCGTACGCGCCCGGCAGCCGGACCAGGTCGAGCAGCTCCTCGGTCCTGCCGCGCCGCTCCTCCTTCGCGACTCCCCTGAGTTTCAGGGCGAGTTCGATGTTCTTGCCCGCGGTGAGCCAGGGGAACAGGGCGTGCTCCTGGAACATCAGCGCGGGACGGCCGTCGGCCGTGATGGAGCCGACGGTGGGCTTGTCCAGGCCCGCCACCAGGTTCAGCAGCGTCGACTTGCCGCAGCCCGAGGCTCCCAGGAGGGTGACGAACTCGCCCGGCGCGACATCGATGCTGATGTCGTCCAGGACGAGCTGCTGCCCAGCCGGAGTCGCGAAGGACTTCGAGACATGCTCAAGGCGTGCCGCGTACTCGACCGACGCGGTGGTCTCCTTGGCGAAAGTCGTGGCCATGGTCGTCACCTCCTGGGAAGTCATCGGGCTCCTCCGATCAGCTCGTGCCGAGGCCGGCGGCGTCGACCGTGCTGTCGCCGGCCGCCTTGAGGACCTTGTTGAGCAGCGTGAGGTCGTAGATGCCCTTCAGATCGGGCTTCTCCAGCAGACCGGCCTTCACCGCGTGCTCCGCCTCGGTGTTGAGGGTGGCGGCCAGCGGGTCGTTGGTGAACTGGATCGAACTCCACGCCGGGTCAAGGACGTTGGCGGGCAGCGCCTTGCCGGAGTCGGCCTCCAGCTGCTTGTTCGCCGCGGCCTTCGCCTCCGTCGGGTTGGCGTTGATCCACTTGTTGGCCGCGACCGAGCCCTTCAGGACCGCCTCGACGACCTTCGGGTGCGCCTTCAGGAACTTCTGCGACACGATGATGTTCGTGATCACGAACTTCTTGTCGGGCCACAGCGTCGACTCGTCGAGGATCGTCTTGCCGCCCTCGGCGACCAGCTTCGACGCGGTCGGCTCCGGCACCCAGGCGCCGTCGATCGAACCGGCCTTGAAGGCGTCCGGGGTGATCTTGTTGTCGGTGCGGACGACGGTCACGTCACCCTTGCCGCTCTGCGCGTCGACCTTCCAGCCCTGGTCCGCGATCCAGTTGAGGAACGCCACGTCCTGCGTGTTGCCCAGCTGAGGCGTCGCGATCTTCTTGCCCTTGACGTCCGCCAGGGACTTGATCTTCTTCGGGTTCACGACGAGCTTCACGCCACCCGACGCCGAACCACCGATGATCTTCAGGCTCTTGCCGCCGGACTTGGTGTAGCCGTTGATCGAAGGGGAGGGACCGATCCAACCGATGTCGATGGAGCCCGAGTTGAGCGCCTCGATCTCGGACGGGCCCGCGTTGAAGGTCGCGTAGTCGGCCTTGGTGGCGCCCAGTTCCTTCTGGAACAGGCCCTGTTCACGGCCGACCAGCGCGGTCCCGTGGGTCAGGTTGCCGAAGTAGCCGATCTTCACGGAGGCGAGACCGTCGATCTTGGCGGATCCGGCGGCGACCTTCTCCTTGGAGTTGGTGCTCTTGGAGTCCGACCCGTAACCGCAGGCGGCGAGGGTGAGCAGAGGGAGCGCGGCGATCACGGCTATGCCGCGGCGCAGATAGGTCGAGCGGTTGGCAGGCACGGGAGGTGTTCCTCTCGTTGGCCCGGCGGTCACGGTCTCAGGTCGTGGCCGGGAGGTCGGCAGGTCTTCGTTTTCGTCGCGTCCGGGACGTCGGGTGGGGGGACTGGGCGCGCAAGCGGTGCGCGTACGTCAGCACGCACATCGCGCCACCCCGCCCTGCCCGCTGCCGAGGGCGCCGCTGCCGACGCGGCCGCCCTCCTTCGCGAACGTGGAGTAGAAGTCCGTGGAGTTCATGGTCAGAAGTCCCAACCGTCTTCGTCCGACGCGTCCTTGACCGGCTCCGGCGCCGCGAACGACTCGCCGACCATGCCGGCGGTGAGCGTGGTCCCGTCCGCCGGGTCGATCAGGATGAACGAGCCCGTACGGCGCGAGTCGGCGTACGAGTCGACCGGCAGCGGCTCCGCGGTGCGGATCTTCACCCGGCCGATGTCGTTGGCGACGAGCTGTCCCGGATGCGGGTGCAGGGACAGGTCGTCGAGCGTGAGCCGGGACGGGATGTCCTTCACGATCGCCTTCACCGTGCGGGTGCCGTGCTTGAGGAGCACCCGGTGGCCCACGGTCAGCGGCGCGTCGGCGACATGGCAGACCGTCGCCTCGATGTCCTGCGTGGTCGCCGGGGCGTCCTTGCTGGGCACGATGAGGTCGCCGCGGGAGACGTCGATGTCGTCCTCCAGCAGGATCGTCACCGACTGCGTGGTCCAGGCGGTCCGCACCGGCTTGCCGAGCAGGTCGATCCCGGAGATCTTGGTGGCACGCCCGGACGGCAGGACCGTCACCGGGTCGCCGACGCGGAACGTACCGGCCGCGATCTGACCCGCGTACCCCCGGTAGTCCGGAAGGTCGCTGCTCTGCGGCCGGATCACGTACTGCACGGGCAGCCGCGCGTGGCAGTGCGCCAGGTCGTGGCTGACCGGCACCGACTCCAGGTGCTCCAGGAAGGTCGGCCCGCCGTACCAGTCCATGTGCGCGGACGGGTCCACCACGTTGTCGCCGGCCAGTGCCGAGATCGGGATCGCGGTGATCTCCGGGACGCCCAACTCGCTGGCGTACGCGGTGAATTCCTCGGCGATCGCGGCGAACACGGTCTCCTTGTACTCGACCAGGTCCATCTTGTTGACCGCGAGCACCACGTGCGGGACGCGCAGCAGCGCGGCGATCGCGGCGTGGCGCCGGGTCTGTTCGACGACGCCGTTGCGCGCGTCGACGAGGATCACCGTCAGCTCGGCCGTGGAGGCACCCGTCACCATGTTGCGGGTGTACTGCACGTGGCCGGGCGTGTCGGCGAGGATGAACCGGCGCCGGGGCGTGGCGAAGTAGCGGTACGCCACGTCGATCGTGATGCCCTGCTCCCGCTCGGCCCGCAGGCCGTCGGTGAGCAGCGCGAGGTCGGGACCGTCCTGGCCGCGGTCGGCCGACACCCGCTGCACGGCTTCGAGTTGGTCGGTCAGCACCGACTTGGAGTCGTGCAACAGCCGTCCCACGAGCGTGGACTTGCCGTCGTCGACGGAGCCCGCCGTGGCGAACCGCAGCAGCGTGGTGGCCGAGAGTTCCTCGGTCGTGATGGTGCTCATGGTTAGAAGTACCCCTCGCGCTTGCGGTCTTCCATCGCGGCCTCGGACAGCTTGTCGTCGGCCCGCGTCGCGCCCCGCTCGGTCAGCCGGGAGGCGGCGATCTCGGTGATGACCTGCTCCAGCGTCACCGCGTCGGAGTCCACGGCACCCGTGCAGGACATGTCACCCACGGTCCGGTACCGGATGAGCCGCTTCTCCACGGTCTCGTCCGACTTCGGCCCGCCCCACTCACCGGCGGTCAGCCACATGCCGTCCCGCGCGAACACCTCACGCTCGTGCGCGAAGTAGATCTCGGGCAGCTCGATGCCCTCACGGGCGA
Organism: Streptomyces sp. P5F9; assembly: GCF_057961495.1. Classification (NCBI taxonomy): domain Bacteria; kingdom Bacillati; phylum Actinomycetota; class Actinomycetes; order Kitasatosporales; family Streptomycetaceae; genus Streptomyces; species Streptomyces sp. P5F9. The sequence continues at coordinate 28,574 of NZ_JBXVPZ010000025.1, forward strand.
TGTACTGCCAGACGTCCAGCTCGGTCCAGTTGGAGAGGGGGAAGACCCGGACGTGCTCGCCGGGCGCGTGCCGTCCGTTGTAGAGGTTCCACAGCTCGGGGCGCTGCCGGCGCGGGTCCCACTGCGAGAACTCGTCGCGAAGGCTGAACACCCGCTCCTTCGCCCGCGCCTTCTCCTCGTCCCTACGACCCCCACCGAAGACCGCGTCGAACTTCTCGCTCTGGATCTTCTCGGTGAGCGGGAGCGTCTGGAGCGGGTTGCGTGTCCCGTCGGGGCGTTCGCGCAGCACACCGCGGTCGATGTAGTCCTGTACGGAGGCCACATGGAGCCGCAGCCCATGTGCGGCCACCACACGGTCGCGGTACTCAAGCACCTCGGGGAAGTTGTGTCCGGTATCCACATGCAGCAGCGTGAACGGCACCGGCGCGGGCGCGAACGCCTTCAGTGCCAGGTGCAGCATCACGATCGAGTCCTTGCCTCCGGAGAACAGGATCACCGGCCGCTCGAACTCACCCGCCACCTCACGGAAGATGTGCACCGCCTCGGACTCAAGGGCGTCCAGGTGCGAGAGGGCGTACGGCGTGTCCGTACCGTCCTCGGCCTTGGCAACGGTCGTCGTCATGCCAGTCCCCTCTCGGTGAGCAGCGCGTGGAGTGCCGCCGCCGACTCCTGCACGGTCTGGTGCTGCGACTCGATCCGCAGGTCGGGCGACTCGGGCTCCTCGTACGGGTCGTCGACCCCGGTGAGCCCGGTCAGTTCACCGGCGGCCTGCTTGGCGTAGAGACCCTTCACATCGCGGACGGAGCACACGTCGACCGGGGTCGCCACATGCACCTCGATGTAGGCGGCGCCGCTCTCCTGGTGCCGCTTGCGGACGGCCTCGCGGCTGTCGGTGTACGGCGCGATGACCGGGACGAGCGCCTTGACGCCGTTGCGGGCGAGCAGTTCGGCGAGGAAGCCGATGCGCTGCACGTTGGTGTGCCGGTCCTCGCGGCTGAAGCCGAGGCCCGCCGAGATGAACTCGCGGATCTCGTCGCCGTCGAGCACCTCGACGAGGTGGCCCTCCTCGCGGAGCCGGCCGGCCAGCTCGTACGCGATGGTGGTCTTGCCGGCACTCGGCAGTCCGGTGAGCCAGACGGTGGCTCCGGTCGTCACGTGGTTCTCCTGATTCGTAGAAAGCACAGCCGTGGTCATTCGTGCAGCCCGCACTCGGTCTTCCCGCGCCCCGCCCAGCGGCCGGCGCGGGCGTCCTCGCCCTCCAGGACCCGGCGGGTGCAGGGCGCGCAGCCGACGGACGCGTAGCCGTCCATCAGCAACGGGTTGGTCAGCACGCCGTGTTCGGCGACGTACGCGTCCACGTCGTCCTGGGTCCAGCGGGCGATGGGCGAGATCTTGACCTTCTGGCGCTTCTCGTCCCAGCCGACGACCGGCGTGTTGGCCCGTGTCGGGGACTCGTCGCGGCGCAGCCCGGTCGCCCAGGCCGCGTACTTGGTGAGGCCCTGCTCCAGCGGCTGCACCTTGCGCAGCTTGCAGCACAGGTCCGGGTCACGGTCGTGCAGTCGGGGGCCGTACTCGGCGTCCTGCTCGGCGACGGTCTGGCGCGGGGTGAGCGTGATGACGTTGACGTCCATCACGGCCTCGACCGCGTCGCGGGTGCCGATGGTCTCGGGGAAGTGGTAGCCGGTGTCGAGGAACACCACGTCGACGCCGGGCATCGCGCGGGAGGCGAGGTGGGCGACCACCGCGTCCTCCATCGAGGAGGTCACACAGAACTGCTTGCCGAAGGTCCGCACCGCCCACTGGAGGATCTCCAGCGCGGAGGCGTCCTCCAGGTCGCGGCCCGCCTGCTCGGCCAGGGCTTTCAAGTCGTCGGTGGGGCGCGCTTTCTGAGTCGTCGTCATATCTGTTCTCCCCCTGCGTCGGTCTGCCGGAGCCCCCGGGCGAGGAGCCCGAGGAACTTCAGCTGAAAGGCCCGATTGCATGCCGCGCATTCCCACGCGCCGTGGCCCTGCTCGTTGGGACGCAGGTCCTCGTCGCCGCAGTAGGGGCAGTAGAAGGGGGCGGCGCGCTCGCTCACGACAGGGACTCCTCGCTGGCGCGCGTGGCCCACGCGGCGAAGCGCTCGCCGTCCTCGCGCTCCTGCTGGAACCGGGTGAGGACCCGCTCGACGTAGTCGGGCAGTTCCTCCGAAGTGACCTTCAGGCCACGGACCTTGCGGCCGAAGCCGGCCTCCAGGCCGAGGGCGCCGCCGAGGTGCACCTGGAAGCCCTCGACCTGCTCGCCCTGGTCGTTGAGGACCAACTGGCCCTTGAGACCGATGTCCGCGACCTGGATCCGGGCGCAGGCGTTCGGGCAGCCGTTGATGTTGATGGTGATCGGCTCGTCGAACTCCGGGATGCGGCGCTCCAGTTCGTCGATGAGCGTGATGCCGCGCTGCTTGGTCTCGACGATCGCGAGCTTGCAGTACTCGATGCCGGTGCAGGCCATCGTGCCGCGCCGGAAGGGGGAGGGCTTGGCGGTGAGGCCGAGGGCTTCGAGACCCTCGACCAGCGAGTCGATCTGCCCTTCCTCGACATCGAGCACGATCATCTTCTGCTCGACCGTCGTGCGCAGCCGGCCCGAACCGTGCGCCTGGGCCAGCTCGGCGATCTTCGTGAGCGTGGTGCCGTCGACGCGGCCGACACGCGGGGCGAAACCGACGTAGAACAGGCCGTCCTGCTGGCGGTGGACGCCGACGTGGTCGCGCCAGCGGGCCACCGGCTGGGCGGGGGCGGGGCCGTCGACGAGCTTGCGCTTGAGGTACTCGTCCTCCAGGACCTGGCGGAACTTCTCCTGGCCCCAGTCGGCGACGAGGAACTTCAGGCGGGCGCGGGTGCGCAGCCGCCGGTAGCCGTAGTCGCGGAAGATGCCGATCACGCCGGCCCAGACGTCCGGGACCTCGTCCAGCGGGACCCAGGCGCCGAGCCGGACGCCGATCTTCGGGTTGGTGGACAGACCGCCGCCGACCCACAGGTCGAAGCCGGGGCCGTGCTCGGGGTGGTTGACGCCGACGAACGCGATGTCGTTGATCTCGTGGGCGACGTCCAGGAGCGGGGAGCCGGAGATCGCCGTCTTGAACTTGCGCGGCAGGTTGGAGAATTCCCTGGTACCGATGTAACGGCTGTGGATCTCGTCGATCGCCGGGGTGCCGTCGATGATCTCGTCCTCGGCGATGCCCGCGACGGGCGAGCCGAGGATCACGCGGGGCGTGTCGCCGCAGGCCTCGGTGGTGGAGAGACCGACCGCCTCCAGGCGGTTCCAGATCTCGGGCACGTCCTCGATGCGGATCCAGTGGTACTGCACGTTCTGCCGGTCGGTGAGGTCGGCCGTGCCGCGCGCGAACTCCTGCGAGATCTCGCCGATCACCCGCAGCTGGTCCGTGGTCAGCCGGCCGCCGTCGATGCGGACCCGCAGCATGAAGTACTTGTCGTCCAGCTCCTCCGGCTCCAGGATCGCGGTCTTGCCGCCGTCGATCCCGGGCTTGCGCTGGGTGTACAGCCCCCACCAGCGCATACGGCCGCGCAGGTCGTTCGGGTCGATCGAGTCGAAGCCGCGCTTGGAGTAGATCGTCTCAATGCGTGTCCGCACATTGAGACCGTCGTCGTCCTTCTTGAACTGCTCGTTGCCGTTGAGCGGGGTGAAGTGTCCGGCTGCCCACTGACCCTCGCCGCGGTGACGGCTCACCTTGCGGCGGGGCGCTGCGGCTGCAGGGTTCTCGGGGGTGGCGGCCATGTTTCTACGTCCTCCGGGACAGGCGGGTGATCGGCTCTGACCTGCGTGTACGGGCGCATGCGGGCATACGCGCGCGTCTTTGCGCAGTATGAGGCAGATACGGGGAAATCCGGCGGTGCTGCGGCTCGGCTAGCCCGCCGGACAGATGGCGCTGGACATGCGGCCGAGGTCGACGTGCCGCCGACTCACCAAGGCAATTCCAGTTCCGGACATGACGGAAGCGTGTCACGGCATTCTGGACACAGTCCAGCTTCGTCCGCCATGCGGACACCCTGGTCCCGCTATGTGAGACGAGGGTGTCGTCGGTCACAAGCCGCGCACGCTGTCTTGTCGGCGCAGGTCAGACGCGGTAGGCCCCCGGCCAGGGACCCGGCGTGGTCACCAGTGTCACTTCCTCGACCTGCGTGTCGAAGAGCTTGAAGCCCCGGCGCTGGTAGTTGTCCATCGCGTGCGCCCCGTCCAGGCTGCAGGTATGCACCCACACACGGCTGGTCGGCGCCCGCCCCGGCCAGCGGTCCGCGAGGTCCCAGGCGCGGGCGGTGCCGTAGGAGAGGAGGTGGCCGCCGAGGCGGCGGCCGCGGAAGGCGGGGACCAGTCCGAAGTAGGCGATCTCGACGACGCCGTCGTCATGCGAGTCCAGTTCCAGGTACCCGGCGGGCGTGCCCCGGTCGTACACGACCCAGGTCTCCGTGCCCGGCCGGTCCAGGTACTCCTGCCACTGCGCGAACGTCCAGCCGAGCCGGTCGATCCAGAGGATGTCCCCGCCCACGGACGCGTACAGAAAGCGGCTGAACTCGGGGGAGGGTACTTCGGCGCGGACGATCCGCACGTCTCCGTCCGGCGCGATGGCCGGGAGGAGGTCGCGCGGGTCGGTCTGCTCCAGGTACCAGGTGGTCACGGGGGTGTTCGTCATGCCCGCCAGGGAACCATCCGGCCCGGGGATCTGTCGATCAGATGATCAACCGAGCGAGCTGTCGATCGAGTTCAGTGGCAGTGCGAACAGCATCCGTCCGGACACCGACCAGACCTCGCCGGTCTCCTGCCAGTAGGAGAGGGAGTCGGTCTGCGCGCTCCAGCACTGGTGCGTCTCGTCGGCCCCGCACTCGGTGGCCTTGGCGCCCCGGGTGTCCTGACGCCACATCGAGCCCCGGCCGCCGTCCGTCCCGGCCGCGCCGCCCACATACCAGTCGGACCGGTTCGCGAGCACGCCCCCGGCGCCGTCGACCTTCGTCGCGTACGCCTCCTCGGGCACCGCGCGGCCCGCCGAGTCGGTGGCGAGCAGCCCCGGACGCGCGGGGTCCAGGCTGAAGGGATAGCGCCACAGGCGCTTCGCCCCGCTCGCGACCAGACTGTCCGGCACCGTGCTCCGGTCCAGGGACAGACCCACGGGCCGTACGGCCGCTGTGCCGCCGGTCAGCCGGTACGACCCGATCGCGGGCAGCACATACCGGTACCCGGCCGCCGACCAGCCGTCACGCACCCGGCCGACCGCACCGGCCGTCACCGTGGTGCGCTGGATGCGGTTCATGTCGTACACGTACAGCGCGTCGCGGGTCCCGCTCGTGGTCGTGACCAGGAGCTTGTCCTGGTACCAGACCATGCCGGAGATCTTGGAGACGAGCCCTCGGTAGTCACGACCGCCGTCCGTCGGTACGGCGAGGAGGGCCCAGGTGTAGGTGAGACGGGCGGTGTCGGCGGCGTTCACGAAGGCGACCTTGGCCAGGCCGCGGGTGTTCGCGGTCCAGCCGGAGAGGATCACCCGGTTCGAGCCCCACCAGCCGTCCTCGTCGGCGTCGCCCGAGGTGGTCACCGAGCGGGGCGTCCAGGCCGGGTCGGCCGCGTCGCCGCTGTCCCAGCAGTACGCGCGCGTGGCCGCCGGTTCGACGGGCAGCGCCGACTTCTCGCCGGTCGTGCAGTCCGCGGCGTCGCGCAGGGTGTGGTCAGCGCTCTCCAGGACGGCGCCGACACCGACCGGGCGGCCCATCGCCGAGGCGAGCCGGTCCAGGGACCGCTGTGGCTCCAGGTGCTCCCGCAGCCGCAACGCGCTCAGATCGGAGGCCGAGGTGAGGGGCTTCAGCGCCCCGGGATCGGAACCGACCGTCGCCTGCGAGGCGCTGATCATCGTCGCGGCCGCGGTGAGGCCGAGCGCGGCCCCGGTCAGCACGGCGCGCAGCGCCCTGCCCCGCTTGCGCCGGCGGTGTCGCCCACGTGCACTCATAGTGTCCTCCCGAGGCGAGCCAACTGCGCCTGGTGATCCGTGCGTTGACCAGGGAGCAGGTGGGGTGGCCCGTACAGGGATGCTACGGCAGTCATGGCCGCCCCATGGGTAAGACCCCGCAAATATGCGGAAGATGCAGCCGGACGCGCCTTTTGCGCCACCTGTCCGCCACACCGCCCTGACCCGCGCCTCCGCCTCCGGCCGCGCCCTTCCGTCTCCGTCACGGTGGTCGAACCGACGTCTCCGCTACGGCACTTGGGTCGACGTCCGCCCCCTGGTCACCCCGGGTGCCGTCGAGTGCGGCAGCAGCTCCCGCGGGTCGTCCGGCAGCAGCACCTCGACCTCCGCGTCCTCGCGGAACCGGTACGGCCGGTGCTCCAGGAACGCCCCGAGATAGCGCCGTACCCGCGACATCTCGGCACGCACCGTCACCGTGCGGCCGGGATCGCCGAACATGTCCTCGGCCAGGGCCGCGGCGCTGCGGCCGGTGCGGTGCAGGGCCAGGAAGTAGAGCAACTCGGCGTGCCGGGGGCTCAGTTCATGGGTCCAGGAGCCCGCACCGCCGTAGACCGTCACCGACCAGCGGCGCGGCAGCGCGAGGTCGAGGACGATCCGGGTGGCGCCCGGCACCGGTTCGTCGGCGGCGCGGACCAGCCAGCCCCCGGCCAGCGGCTCCAGGGAGCACAGCCCGAGCGACGGCAGCCAACGGCGGCCCCCGGAGGGCGACTTGGGCAGCGCGATCCGCTTCACGTACGGCATCCCGGTGACCGCGGCCGTCCAGCCGTCCCGGTCCACCACCAGGGCCCGGCCGCCGATCCGGGGCAGGATCGGCGCCGCCACCGCGCGCAGCCGCTCCAGCGAGGTCATGTGCAGCTCGCGCAGCCTGGCCTCGGCGAGTTTGGCCACCGAGTCGACCCAGGCGAGGGTGGCCGGGTGCATGGTCTCCAGCGGGCCGCTGACATCGACGACACCGATCAGCCGGCCGTCCCTGGGGTCGGTGATCGGGGCTCCCGCGCAGGTGAACGCGGCCAGCGCGCGCGAGAGATGCTCGGCGGCGAAGACCTGAACGGGACGGCGTATTACCGCCGGGGTGCCCAGTCCGTTGGTACCGACGACGTCCTCGCGCCAGTCCGTGCCGACCTCGATGCCGGCCTCGTCGGCCTTGCGCAGCACGGCGGCGCTGCCCTCCCGCCACAGCGCCCGGCCCTCGTCGTCGGCGACCAGCACGATGTGGTGGGCGGCGTCCGCGACCGACACCAGACCCTCCCGCAGCACCGGCAGGACGTGCCTCAACGGGCTTGCGCCGCGCCGCCGTTCGACCTCCTCGCGGGACAGCAGCCCGGTCCGCAGATCATGGTCGGGGTGGGTCCCGCCGCGTAACGCGCGCTCCCAGGACTCCTCGATCACCGGGCGCGGAGCGGCGCGGACGCGCTGGCCGAAGGGCGTGGCGTGCCGGGCGTCGCTCAGCATCCGGGCCGTCCGCGCCGCGTCGACGGTGGTGCGCCGCGGCAGTCCGGCCGCCGGGTTCGCCATGGGTCCTTCTCTCCGGTCCCGTATCAACTGCTGTTCTCGTGTCGAGCGCTGTTCCCGTATCGACTGTTGGTCTCATAGTGCCGCTCCGCGGTGACGGAGGGAGACAGTCCGGACACAGAAGCCGCCAAGTTGCAACCCTCTGCAACCCTGGTGAACAGCCGTGCGGTGTCTGAAACTTGTCCCACGCTGCGAGGGTGGTGCCGTGTCGGCGCAGCACCACCCTCGCGTTGTGCCGGTGTCGGCTCAGGCCGCCGGCCGGGCGCGTTCCGCGATCGACGTGAGGTCCAGGCTCGGCGGCAGGGTGCCGAACGCGGAGCCCCAGTCGCCGCCCAGCCGGGACGCGCAGAACGCGTCGGCGACCTCCGGCGGCGCGTGCCGCACGAGCAGCGCACCCTGAAGCACCAGCGCCATCCGCTCGACCACGCGCCGGGCGCGGCCCTCGATGCCCTCCAGGTCGGCGAACTCGGCGAGCAGGTTCTTCATCGCCCCGTCCAGCCGGTGATCGGCGCCGCGCACCCGGCCGACCTCGACCAGGAAGGCGTTCAGTGCCTGCGGTTCGCGCCGCAACGCGCGCAGGACGTCGAGGGCCTGGATGTTCCCGGCGCCCTCCCAGACCGAGTTGAGCGGCGACTCCCGTACCAGGCGCGGCAGTCCGGACTCCTCGACGTATCCGTTGCCGCCCAGGCACTCGGCCGCCTCGACCGCGACCGGCGAACAGCGCTTGGTCACCCAGTACTTGGCGGCCGGCACCGCCAACCGCAGGAACGCCAGCTCCTGTTCGCCACCGTCGTCGTAGGCCGCCGCGAGTCTGAGTCCGAGCGTGGTGGCCGCCTCCGACTCCAGGGCGAGATCGGCCAGCACGTTGCGCATGAGCGGCTTGTCCAAGAGCTTGCCGCCGAACGCCTCGCGGTGGGCGCTGTGATGGACGGCCTGCGCGACGGCCTGCCGCATCAGACCGGCCGAGCCGAGCACACAGTCGAGCCGGGTCGCCGCGACCATCCCGATGATCGTGCGTACGCCGGCACCCTCGTCGCCGACCCGGCGCGCCCAGGTGCCGTCGAACTCGACCTCGGCGGAGGCGTTCGACCGGTTGCCCAGCTTGTCCTTGAGCCGCTGGAGGAGGAACACGTTGCGGGTGCCGTCGTCCAGTACACGGGGGACCAGGAAGCAGGTCAGCCCGCCGGGTGCCTGCGCCAGCACGAGGAAACCGTCGGACATGGGCGCCGAGCAGAACCACTTGTGGCCGGTCAGCTCGTACGTTCCGTCCTCGGCGAGCGGGCGCGCCTGTGTCGTGTTGGCGCGGACGTCGCTGCCGCCCTGCTTCTCCGTCATGCCCATCCCGAAGACCGCCCCGGCCTTGAGGTGGGCGGGCCGCAGCTCACGGTCATAGACCGTGGACGTCAGCCGAGGCTCCCACTCGGCGGCGAGCGCGGGGTCGGCGCGCAGGGCGGGCACCGCCGCGTGGGTCATCGACAGGGGGCAGCAGTTGCCCGCCTCGACCTGGGTCCAGACGACGAAACCCGCGGCCCGCCGCACATGTCCGGCGGGGCGGTCCCAGGCGGCGGTCAGCCCGGCCGACACGCCCTTGCCGAGCAGCCGGTGCCAGGCCGGATGGAACTCGACCTCGTCGATCCGGTGGCCGTAACGGTCGTGGGTGCGCAGGCCCGGGGGGTTGTCGTTGGCCTGCACACCCCACTCCTGGAGCTGGGGCGAACCGGTGGCGCGGCCCAGCGCGGAGAGTTCGTCCCCGACCTCGTCCAGCAGTCCGGGCGGGGTGTGCCGCTCGACCGCCTCCGTCAGGACGCGGTCGGCGGTGAAGACGTCGTAGCCGACCAGTGGGGGAGTCTGGTTCGTCACGGTGTGGGTGGTGCGTGCCATGGCTGGAACCTACCCGTGGGGACGGCGGTGGTCGGGATCTCCACCTGCGGGTGCTCTGGATCTCCACCCTGACACAACCGCCGTCGCCTACGTCAGGCCGAGCGGGACATCTCCGCCAGCATGGCGGTCCCGGGCGCCTCCTCCTCCAGCCAGCCGGTGCGGTAGACGGTGTCCAGATAGCGTTCGCCGAGGTCAGGGGCGATCGCCACCGCCGTCGTGCCGTGCCGTCCGTCGCGCGCGAGCCACTGCTCGGCCCCGCTGACGACCGTGCCGGTGGACCCGCCGAACAGGAAGCCCCGCGCGGCCAGCCGGCGGCAGGTCGCCACGGTGTCCGGCTCCCCTACATGGATCACGTCGTCGATGTACGACGTGTCGAGGAAGGGCGGCGCCACGCTGGTGCCCAGACCCGGGATCATCCGCGGCCCGGCCTCCCCGCCGAACGTGACCGACCCGGCCGCGTCCACGGCGACGATCCGCACCCGGCGCCGCCACTGCCAGAACCAGCGTGCGCAGCCCATCAGCGTCCCGGTGGTGCCGGCGCCGACGAACAGCACGTCCAGCTGCGGGAACCGGCGGGCGATGGCGGGTGCCGTGGTGCGGTAGTGCGCCCGCCAATTCCCCTGGTTCGTGTACTGGTTGAGCCACACGTACCGCTCGTCGGAGGCGCACAGCGCCCGCACGTACGCGATCCTGGCGCCCAGAAAGCCGCCGTGCACGTCGGGCTGGTCGATGACGTGGACCCGGCTGCCGAGCGCCTCCATCAGCTGCACCGTGGGCACGTTGCAGCGTCTGTCGGTGATGCAGAGAAACCCGTAACCGCGGCTCGCCGCGATCACGCTCAGAGCCACCCCCAGGTTGCCGGACGACGACTCGACCAGCACCGAGCCGGGCCGCAGGATGCCGGCCCGCTCGGCGGCGTTCACCATCTCGGTGGCGGCCTTCAGCTTGACCGAGCCGGCGAAGTTGAACCCCTCGCACTTCAGATAGAGCGGTAGTTCCAGTGCTGCCCGCAGGTCGACGTAGAGGTCGTCCTCGTTGAACTCCGCGGGATCGGAAATAACAGCCATGTTCTCCCCCTAGTGGTGCGCCACGACCGCCGTCAGCCGTACCGGCGCAGCTCGTGGAAGAACCCGTCGACGACGTGGAGTTCGCCCTGTCGGACCACTTCGTCATGGACGAACCTGCCGACCGCGAGGTCGAGCACCCCCAGCCCGAACGGCGAGAACACCACCGTCCGGTCGGTCGGTACGCTCACGCGGCCTGTCAGCACGTCGTCCAGCGTGCCGTCGATGAACTCCCGCCCCCCGGTGGCCTGTTCGGCCAGATGCGGCGAGGTGTCGGCCTTCAGGCAGTGCTCGACATCGTCCACGAAGTTCGCGGACGCGAGCAGGATCGCCGGGTCGAGATCCCGCAATGACACGTGCAGGACCAGCGGATGATGGTCGAACCAGGCCGGATCGTGCACATGCGGCGAGCCGGCGATCGTCGCGAACACCAGCAAGTCGCTGGAGCGGACCAGGCCTTCCGCCTTGTCGTGCACGGTGATGCGCCCCGGCGCACCCGACCGCTCCAGGTATCCCCGGAACCCCTCCGCGCTCTCCGCGGACAGGTCGTGGACGCCCGTCTCCTCGAACTCCCAGCCGGTGGCCCGGAGATGGGTGTGGATGTAGCGGGCGATCAGACCCGTCCCCACGAACCCGACCCGCGGCGGACGCGTCCGGCCCTGGCTGAGCTTGTCGGCCGCGAGCGCCGCCGAACTCGCCGTACGGGTCGCGCTGATCACCGAACTCTCCAGGCAGGCATACGGATAGCCGGTGTCCGGGTCGTTGAGGATCAGCACCGCCGACGCCCTGGGCAGCCCCGACCCGGTGTTCCCCGGGAAACTGGAGATCCACTTCAGGCCGTCCACGGGCAACGGCCCCCCGAGCGACGCGGGCAGCGCGATGATCCGGGACGACGGGCGGTCCGGGAAGCGCAGGAAGTACGACGGCGGGTTCACCGAGTCGCCCGCGCCGTGCAGCCGGTAGGTGGCCTCCACGAGGGCGCCGATCTCCGACTCCCGGCCGGCCAGGGCATGTTGGACCTGTTCGCCGCTGATGACCGCGAAGGAAGGTGTGTCGGTGCTCATGCGGCCCTCCCGTCGGCCGTCGGGGCGAGGTCCGTCAGGCGCACCGGATCGCCGAGCCCGGCGAGCACCTCGCGCGGCCCCTCGAACGGCTCCCGGCCGTGCGCGGTACGGATGTTGTCCACCAGCAGCAGATCCCCGGACCGCCACGGCTCGCGCCGCACGTGCCGGTCGTAGGCCTCGTTGACGGTCGTCACGATGCCCGCGTCGATCGGATCGCCGTTCCCGAAGCGGGTGTTGAAGGGCAGCGCGTCGGCGCCGTAGACGTCGACGAGGTACTCGCGGACCTCGGGTTCCATCGTCCACTCGTTCAGGAACGCGATCTGGTTGAACCAGCAGCGGCGGCCGGTGACCGGGTGGCGGAGGACGGCGGCGCGGTGCTGGCGGGTGCGCAGCGAACCGTCGTGCTGCCAGGCGAACTCGATGCCCTGGGTGCGGCAGTAGCGTTCCACCACGGCACGGTCGTCGGTGCCGAAGGCCTCGGCGACCGACGCCCCGATCTCCTCGTGGTACGTCCGCGCCAGCATCCAGCCCTCCCGCTCGAACCGCTCCACCAGCGGCGCGGGCAGTGACCGCAGGACGGCCTCGGCGTCGGCGACCGGGGTCGCGCCGCCCTCCGTCGGTGCCTCCAGGCAGGCGAAGAGCAGCAGTCCGGGGAACTCCAGGGCGTAGCTCAACTCGTGGTGCTGGCACATCGGTTGGTCGGTCGGCCACTTCGTGGCGGAGTACACGCCCTCCGCATAGGTACGGCGGGGCGCGAACGGCTCCCGGTCCGCCATCAGGGAGTCGGTGAGCCGCCGGAAGACGGTCTCGGCCCCGGCCGGGTCGGCGAGCCCGAGCCCGCGGACCAGGACGCAGCCGTGCTCGGCGACGACGGACCGCAGCGCCGCACGGTGCCCGGCGGCCCAGCCGACCGGGTCTCCGCCGACATCGGCGTGCAGCAACGGTGGACTGTTCGGGCTGAGAGCAACGGAGTTGAGCGGAGTCGCGGAAGAGAGCGACATCTCGGTGTTCCTTTCGGTGGTGCTGTTGAGCATTCGACCGGGGGTGCGGCTGGGCTCAGGAGGAGGCCGGCGGGTCCAGCAGTCCGGCCAGGTCCGCGAGGACCGGGTGTCGGGTGACGTCCTTGAGGCTGATCGCCCGGTCGAGGGCGACCGCCAGCTTCACCGCGGCCAGCGAGGTGCCGCCGCGGTCGAAGAAGTGGTCCTGACGGCCGATCCGGTCGGCCGGGATGCCCAGCACCACGGCCCAGGCCGCGGCCAGCCGACGTTCGGCGGCCGTGTCGGGCCCGTCTCCCACGGCGTCCAGGTCACCGGCGAGCGCGGTGAGCGTCCTGCGGTCGGTCTTGCCGTTGGCGGTCAGCGGCAGGCTCGCCCGCCAGTGCACGACCGACGGCACCATGTACGCGGGCAGCGACTCGGCGAGCCGGGTCCGCACCGCGTCGGCCCCGACGGGCCGCGGGCCGGTGCAGAACGCCACCAGCTGTGTCCCGCGGACGACGACCACCGCGCCGTCCCGGACCCCGTCCACCCGCAGCAGCGCGTTCTCGATCTCGCCGATCTCGACGCGGAAGCCGCGGATCTTCACCTGGCTGTCCCGGCGCCCCAGGAACTCCAGCTTGCCGTCCGGCCGCCAGCGCCCGTGGTCGCCGCTGCGGTACAGCCGCTCACCGGGCCGGTACGGGTCCTCGGTGAACGCGGCCTTCGTGCGCTCGGGATCGTTGACGTACCCCCGGCCCACGCACACACCGGAGAACACGATCTCGCCGGGCGCCCCCAGCGGCACGGGCACCAGATCCTCGTCGACGACGTACACCCGCACATTGGAGACGGGCCGCCCCAGCGGGACGCGGTCGCCGTCCGGCGCCCGGTCCATGACCTCGTGGTTGGTGTCGTCCGAAGTCTCCGTCAGGCCATAGGCGTTGACGAGCCGTACCCCGGGCCGAGCGGTGAACCAGCGCTCCACGAGCTCCTTCTTCACGGCCTCCCCGGTGACCGACACACAGCGCAGGTCCGGGAGTTCACGCGGCCGCCGCTCCAACTCCGCCAGGACGGCCTCCAGATACGACGGCACGACCTGGAGCACGTTGACGCGCCCCGCCTCGATCGTGTCGACGAACCGCGCCACGTCCAGGATCACGTCCTGCTCCACCAGCAGCGTCCGCCCGCCCACGAGCGGCGCGCAGACCAGCTGCCACAGCGAGATGTCGAAGCACTGCGGCGCGGTCTGCGCCACCACCTGCCCGGCCCCGATCCCCAGGTCGTCTAGCTTCGCGAACACGTGGTTCAGGAAACCCGCGTGCTCGCACATGGCGCCCTTGGGCTCACCCGTGGAGCCCGACGTGAAGTAGATGTAGGCGAGTTGACCCGGCGACACCGCGATCCCGAGGTCGCCGTCCGAGTGCCCCTCGCCGTACGCCTCGTCGACGTAGAGCGTGCGGTCGGTCGGGTCGCCCAGCGCGCCGTCGCTGCCGCGCTCGGTCAGCACCAGCTCGCACCCGGCGCGGTCGAGCACCCTCGCCACCCGGTCGGCCGGGAAGTGCGGTTCGACGGGCAGATACACCCCGCCCGCCTTGAACACGGCGAGCACGGCGGCCATCCAGTCCAGGTTCCGCTCCAGCACCACGGCGACGACACCCTCGCGGGTCAGTCCCCGGGAGAGCAGCGCCCGACTCAGCTGGTTCGCCCGGGAGTTGAGCTCCCGGTACGTCCACTGCCGGTCGCCCTGCACGGCGGCCACGGCATCCGGCCGCACCGACACCCGCTCCTCGAACAGCTCGTGCACCCGCCGCTCGGGCAGCTCGCGGTGCGGGCCCGCCAACTCGTCTAGCTGGAAGCGGAGTTCGGCGTCCGACAGCAGCACCGGCCGGTCCGGCTCGGTGAGCGCCGTGACGTGATAGCCCGCGACACGGGCGGCGGCCTCGGCGTCGAGGACATCGGTGCGGTACCGCAGCCGCAGCGTGCGGCCGGTGACACTCACCCGCACCGCCGGGTCCTCCTCGGCGGGTTCGCCGGACAGCGCCCCGAGGACCTTGGTATGGGCGACTTGCAGTGCGGCGGGCTCGACCAACAGCCCGTCGGGCAGGGACACTTCGTACTCCGCCACACCGGGCACCGGAGTGAGCGTCCACCGCGGAATGATCTCCATCGTTCTCTTCCCCCCTGTTTCCTTCCCCCTGCGGCACGAGCCGTCAGGGAGTCCTGTGCTGTCCGGCGCGCCGTGGCGCCACCGCCGGATTCCCGCCCCACCGGGACCGCGCCGGCATCTCCTCGCCCTTCATCAGGAAGGAGTCGGCGGCGAGTTCGGCCCCGTCACCCATCGAGACGCCGTAGTGGACGAGCGCACCCACCCCGAGGGTGCAGCCGGCGCCGATGGTGATCATTTCGGACTTGAAGGTGCCGTCCTCCTGCGAGTGCGACTGCACCTTGGTGTGCGCCGCCAGCGTGCAGTCGTCGCCGATCGCGGTCAGCGTGCGCTCGGTGATGTAGGCGCCGTCGTCGAAGACCCGGCGTCCCATGCGCACGCCCAGCAGCCGCCAGACGAGGTTCTTGAACGGCGTCCCGTTGAACACCTGGATGTAGGTGTCCGGTACCTTCCACAGCCGCTCGTGCCACCAGAAGTACGGGTCGTAGATCGAGCACAACTTCGGCTCCAGCGGCCGGAATCCACCGACCAGGCGCTCCACCAGCACGTAGTACCCGGCGGTGAAACCGAGCCCGAGCATCAGGGACGCGCCGATCAGCAGCCCCCCGCCGATGCCCTCGCCCCCGTACAGGTCGACGGCCGCGAAGCCGAGGACGGTGAGCAGGAACCAGTGCAGCCAGCGCACGAACAGATACAGGCCCATCGAGCGCAGGTTGGAGCGGTTCTTCGCGGCCAGCCGGCGTTTCAGCTCGTCGCCCTCGCGCAGATGGTCGAAGCGGCTGTCGCGCTCCACCGAACGCGGGATCTCGAAGCACGGCGAGCCCAACAGGCCCACGCCCTCACGGAGTTCGCCGTCGATCGGCACCATCACCTTGGTGGCGAGCAGACAGTTGTCGCCGGTGCGGCCGCCCGAAGGGTAGGCGATGTTGTTGCCCAGGAAGTTGCGCGGTCCGATCACGGTGCGCGAGAGCCTGAACGACGTACTGGAGAAGTCCGCGTTGACGATCGACAGACCGTCCGCGACCATCGTGCCGCTGCCCACGGTGGCCAGATACGGCGTCTCGTGCTGCACCTCCGTACCGAAGTTGGAGCCGGTCTGCTCCACCTCGCCGAGGTCGTAACCGATGGCCTTGAGATAGCCGACGATGTACGAGCTGTCGCCGCACAGCCACTTGAAGAACTTCAGGTTGGTCGTCCGCGCCACCGCGCGCTGCACCGAGTAGTGGAAGCCGTACAGCGGATACACCTTGTCGGGGCGCAGCAGCGGACGCAGCAGCCTGGGTAACAGCGACACGGCGGCGAAGCCGAGCACGACGAACCCGACGAACGCCACGAGCGACAGGGCCAGCGCCTCGCCGTAGAACCGGGCGGAGTCGAGGTCCTGGGTGTCCGGGTCCAGCAGGTGGTCGAGGGCCGGGACCACGGTCAGCAGCATGTAGGTGCCGCCGATCGCGAACGGGACGTAGACCAGCAGCATCTGGAGGACCGCGCCCAGGCCGTAGCCGAAGCGGCGCAGGGTCGAGCAGTCCGCGTGCGGGATACGGACGTAGTCGACGTCCGTGGGCTGGGCCGGGGAGCCGTGCATGCGCTGCCCCGCCGGGACCTGGGCGTCGTCGTACAGGGCGGAGGAGTGGCCGAGTTGGGACCCGTCGCCCATGACCGTGCCGATGTCGAGGACGGTCTTCTCCCCGACGTACACCTCGCTGCCCAGGGTGACCCGGCCGGTGCGGATGCGGCCGGCTCGCGCCTGGTAGCAGAGGAAGAAGGTGTCCTTGCGGATGACCGTTCCGTCTCCGATGGTCAGCAGGTCGGTGCAGACCGGTACGGAGTGGGACAGGATCGTGACGCCCTTGCCGATCCGGGCGCCGAGGGCGCGCAGATACAGGACGTAGACCGGGTTGCCGGCGAACAGGATCATCGGGTTGGCGTGCAGCAGCGCCTTGACCGTCCAGAACCGGACGTAGGCGAGGCCCCAGACCGGGAACCCGGTCTCCTTCCAGCGGCCCACGAGAATCCACTTGGCCACCACCGGCACCGTGCACACACCGATGAACACCGCGCCGCCGAATATCGCGGACCGCAGATATACCTGGACCACTCCGGTACCGGAGGAGACCCATTCGTAACCCTGTCCCGTGACCGTCCCGGCGAGCACGCAATACATCGCGAAAACCAGGAACTGCAGTAGCCCGCACAGCAGATAGCGGGCCGTGCTCCCGGCCGGCGGAGCCTCCGCCTCGACCGGTGCGACGGACTCGGGTGTGTCGGCGAGTGCCGCCGCCAGACTGCGGATCGTCGGATATCCGTAGACGTCCCGCATCGACACCGACGGCAGATCCTCGCGTTTCCTGACCCGGGCACAGAAATGTGCCATCACCAACGAGTTGGCGCCCAGGTCGTCGAAGAAGTGACTGTCGAGGGGTATGACTTCCTTGCGTACGACACCGGCCAGGACCTCCGCGAGGACGGTCTCGGTGACGGTGCCGGGTTTTCCCACCACGTGGCTCCTTGGTGCTGATCGTCGCCTTTGAATTGGCAAAGACGAATACGGTGGAGTCGCGCCCGTTGTTCACGGCAGGGGCAAATTGAATAACACGCGAAACGGGTGGGGTAAATGGGAATTCGTGAGATTTGAGTTCCCTGTTGCGTGCTGAGTTTCCACATGGACTGGGCCCTGGTCCTGGGCCAATTGATTCCCCCGAGTCGTGTGCGCTGACGTCGTCCCAACGCGCGCAACGAATGCAGTCCGGATTATTTCTGGACATTCCGGAACGGGTCAAGGATGTTTCGGTCAATGGCGCTTTTTCGTCTTCGCCGGGCGGAGGGCGGGTCAACATGAATTGACGCCCGAAGTCCTCACCGGGACACTCTCCGAAACGGCCGGCAAAGTATCGAATACGGCTTCGATTGTCCGGGTGATTATTTTCGGCCACCGCGAGCATGACACGACCGCCCCCGCGGGCGTCCCGCCCGGCCGACGACCCCGGGGGACGAGTGCATCCCGGCTCGGCGGATACCTTTAAGGCGTGCAGTCAGCAAGTGAACCCACCGAGCGGCCCACCAGCCGGTTCCACCGGGCGCGTGCCCTCTACCGGAACGTCTCCAAGCGCAGGACCGCCTGGCTGCTGGTCAAGGACACCGTCAACTCCTGCATGGAGTACCGCATCCTGGGCCTCGCGGCCGAGGCCGCGTTCTTCACGCTGCTGTCCGTGCCGCCGCTCCTGCTGAGCCTCATCGGCCTGCTCGGCTACGTCGACAGCTGGACCGGCGCCGACAGCATCGCCGGCCTGGAGAACAACATCCTGGAGGCGTCCCGCACGGTCCTCTCCGACAAGGGCGTGCACGAGATCGCCCAGCCGATCCTGCACGACGTGATGAAGGGCGGCCGGCCCGACGTCATCTCCATCGGCTTCCTGTTCGCCCTGTGGTCGGGCTCCCGCGCGGTCAACGTCTTCATCGACACCATCACCGTCATGTACGGCCTCGACGGCGTGCGCGGCATCGTCAAGACCCGGATCGTGTCCTTCGCCCTGTTCGTCGCGGCCCTGCTGATCGGCTCGATCGCGCTGCCGCTGATGGTGGCCGGACCGGACGCCGTGGTGAACGTCGTGCCGTGGTCCGAGACGGTCGTCCAGGTCCTGTACTGGCCGGTTGTCATCGTCCTGTCCGTCGTCTTCCTGACGACCCTGTACCACGTGTCGGTCCCCGTCCGCTCCCCGTGGATCGAGGACGTCCCCGGCGCCCTGGTCGCCCTCGCCATGTGGGTCCTCGGCAGCTACCTGCTGCGTATCTACCTCACCAGCACGGTCGAGGGCCCCACCATCTACGGCTCCCTCGCCGCACCCGTCGCCGTCCTCCTCTGGATCGGCGTCTCCGCGTTCGCCGTCCTCGTCGGAGCCGCCGTCAACGCGGCCATCGACCGCGTCTGGCCGGCCGCCGCGACCGCCGCGGCCCGCGCCGCCAACGAACGCCGCCAGGACGAGCAGGTCGCCGAGTACGTCGCCCACATGACCGCGATCCGCGCCCGCGACGGCGAGGACGACGACGACCCCGACGACTCCTACATGCCCTCCGAGTTCCCGGAACGCTGGTCCCGCTTCCTCCCTCCGGAGGACGTGAGTTCCAGGCTGCGCACGCATGCGAAGAGCACCCACACCCACAAGGGCCCTGGGGACAACTCCCCATCACCGGACAAGTGAGGCGCCCCTGAAAGGGGCGCGGGGCTGTGTCGATCTGGGGCTCCGCCGCGCGGGCGCGACAAGCCACGACGGACCCGCAGCCAACACACCGGCTCCCCCCCGTAGGGACTACGCCCCGACCGTCCAGACCC
>NZ_JBXVPZ010000026.1:0-46073 GCF_057961495.1 Streptomyces sp. P5F9
GGGCCCGGGTGGGCGAGGGAGGAGGTGCTGGCGGCGGAACGGCCGCTTGCGGCAAGGCCGTTGGCCGAAGCACCGGTACGCGCGCCCGACTCGGCACCGTCACCGTGACCGTCGGCACCCGAGCGCCTGCCCGCGACGCCGTCAGCGCCCTGGCCGGCACTGCCTACGGCTCCGGCGTCACCCTGTCCCGCCACCGCCCCGTCGCCCGCGCGCTCACCGCCCGCACCACGCGGCACCGGCACACCACCGGTACCGCCTACGGCACCACCGGCTCCAGGCAAGCTGAGCAACTCCGCGAGCCGCTCCTCCCCCGCCAGCCCCTCCGCGAGGCGCCGCTCCGCGTCGTAGGTCCGCTCGGCGGCGGTGGCCGCGTCGGACGCGCGAGCCGCCGTCAACTCCGCGCGGGATTCGGCGGAAGCCGCTTCGCGGGCGTGCTCGGAGGCGCGGCGGGATGCCTCGCGTGCGGTGTCCCAGGAGGCCACGGCGGTCTTCTCGGCGTCGCTCGCGGCGAGGGCCGCGCGGGCCGGGTCGGCGTCGGGGGCACTGTCGTCGAGCCAGCCGGCGCGCACCGCCTCGGCGGTCTCCTGCTCGACCTCGGACAGGCGCTGGCGCAGATGCCCGACCTCGCTGCGGGCTCGCTGCGCCTCGGTGGCGGCGGAGGTCGCGTCCCGGTGCGAGGTCTCGCCGACTTCCTGGAGCGCGGCGGAGCGCTCCTCGCCCTCGTTGGCGAGGTTCTCGGCGCTCTCGGCGGCCGAGTGCAGGGCCCGTACGAGATCGACGGCGGCCTTGGCGCGGGCGGCGAGCGCTGGTGCGGCGTCCCGTTCGGCCTCGCGGATAGCGACGGCCACGCGCGCGGAGCGGTCGGCGGCGGCCCGGTGCCGTAGTACCGCCTCGGCGGCCTGCCAGGCGGCGTGCAGCGTGCGGGCGTCGGCCAGCTCGCGCTTCTGCGCGGCGGCGGACTTCTCCATCGTGGCGAGCGCCAACGAGGCGTGCCGGTAGGCGAGTTCGGCGGCGATCAGCGCGCTGCGCTCCCGCGCCCCCTCGG
The DNA here is from genome assembly GCF_057961495.1 of Streptomyces sp. P5F9. Taxonomy (NCBI): domain Bacteria; kingdom Bacillati; phylum Actinomycetota; class Actinomycetes; order Kitasatosporales; family Streptomycetaceae; genus Streptomyces; species Streptomyces sp. P5F9. The sequence goes on from NZ_JBXVPZ010000026.1 coordinate 1,046, forward strand.
CGTGCGTGACGGCGTACGCGGCGGCGGTGACCCGCTGGGCGAGGTCGGCGGCCCGCACCCGCTCCTGCGCGCCCCGCGCGGACAGCCGTCGCGCCAGGGTCCGGGTACGGCGCTCGGCGCCGGCGTGGATGTCACGCGCGCGTGCCCGCGCCTCGGCGGCCTCGACGATCCGGCCGAGCAGGTCCACGGAACCGGCCGTGAAGTCCCGCTCGGAGATCAGCTCGGCCCGCCGTCCCAGCTTGTTGCCGAAGCCGCCGACCAGGTCGGCGAGGCCGTCGGTGTCCCGGGTGTCGGTGACCGCGCGGAGCAACAGGTCGGTGAAGTCGGAGTCCTTCTTGACCGCGAAGAGACCGGCGGCCTCGCCCTCGTCGGCGTTCATCTCCCGCTGGTAGCGGAAGAGTTCGGGGTCGAGGCCCAGGTCGCCGAGGTGCTCGATCCAGCGGTCGTGGATCTCCTCCCAGTGCACTTCGAGGTGCGGATACGCCTTGCCCGCCTCGGTGATGGCGTCCCGGAACCCCTTCATGGTGCGCCGCCGGCCCTGTGCTCCGGACGCGCCCTCGACGGGCGGTCGTACGGAAGTGGCCTCGGCGACAGGGAGGTTGTCCAGGCTCAGCCCCGGCCCGGGCCGGAACGAGTACCAGGCCTCGGCGAACTTCCGCGGGTCGTTGGAGACTTGACGCCCCCGCCACTCGCTGACTTTGCCGACCACCACGCACTCGCCGGTCAGTGTGTGCTGCCACTCCAGGGCGACATGACCGCAGTCGTCCGCGAGGAGGAACTTGCGCAGCACACCGGAACTGGCGCCGCCAAGAGTGTTGCGATGTCCCGGCAGCATCACGGAGAAGATCAACTTGAGCAGGACGGACTTGCCGCCACCGTTCTCCAGGAAGAGCACCCCGGCGGGCGCGGGGCGGCGCGGCGGCCCGACGGGCTCGTCCTCGAAGAACTCCGCCTGGGTGGGCGCGGGATCGGGCACGGGCTGGCCCACGCCTCGCAGGTCAAGCACGGTGTCGGCGTAGCGCGCACCGGCGGGCCCGATGGAGTAGAGGCGGACCCGGGACAGCTCGTACATGGCGGACTCTCGTCGTAAGTCTTCGGCAGGTGGGAGGAGTTGAGGAACCTCAGGAGCTGAGGGATCTCAGGAATGGAACGGCAGCCCGGCGTCGGCCACCAGCTCCAGGTCCTCGGTGTCCTCGGCGGGCAACAGGCTGGCGGTGCCGTCGGTGACCGGGACGACGCCCAGCTCCAGCAGCTCGGCCATGGCGGCACTCCCGGCCATGTCACGCACCTGGAGCTGATAGCGGGCGGTCGTGCGATAGGTCCCGCCGTTGTCGTCGCCGGTGCGCTGCAGGAACCCGGAGTCGGTGAGGAAGGCGGCCGCCTTGCCGACGATGCCGGTGGTCGAACCGGCCAGTCTCCGGGCGTCCTTGGTGGCTCCGGTCGCGCTGCGTCTGACCCAGATCCGCCAGGCGGCCTCCAGACCGGGCGCGTCGGTGGCCGGGTCGGTGTTCATGCCCTGCTCGTCGGCCCGCTCCTCCAGCCGCCGGCAGGCCTGCCGTACGAAGGCGTCGACCCCGTTGACCGTGACACGCCCGATGTACCCGTCGTCGGCAAGATCCTCGGGCCGCGGAAACGCCATGGCGGCGACGGCCAAGTGGGCAAGCCCATGCAGGAACCGGTCCCCGGAGTCGGCGGCCGTACGACGCGCGTAGTCCCCCATCCGTACGGCGAACACCGAGTCCTCGGCGGCGGTTACGGCCATCCCCGCGCGCGGGGACACCTCCAGCACGACCAGCCCGAGCCCGGCAGCCACGGCGTCGGCAAGCCGGGCAAACGGCGGATCCTCGCGGTATCGGCGGAGCAACTCCGCGTACTCCTGATCCCGCGCGGGCTGCAACTTCGGCTGCAACCCAAAGGCAACAAGCCGAGCGGCGTCGGCAGCGTCGGCGGGCGTGACAGCGGCACTCACCGCCGGGGCGGCAGCCTCCGGCTCACTCCATTCGCCCTGCTCACTCACGACTGCGACTCCTTGGTCTTCAAAACGAGGTCGATGTCAGGCGCCCCGATGGGGGCGCGGGGCTGTGACATGTGCGGCTCCGCCGCGTGGGCGCGACCAGCCACAGCGGGCGCGCACCCAAAAAACGACAGACCCATCACGCCGCCTCACTCCGCCCCGCGGCCATCCCCGCCGCGTCCAACAAGGCCATCCCCACAATCAGATCGGCCCCACCGAACTCGGGATCATCCAGCTCCACACCGTCGTCCACGGCGAACAACAGCTTCGGTTCCCCCTGCCGATAAGCCGTACCGACGGGCGGACTGGCCGCATGCACAGCCAACAAAGCCACCAGATAAGGAAGTTCGGGATCCCGCCGGCGCGCATCCGCGAGCAACCCCGACAACCGCCGAGGCGCATCCGCAGGCAGATCGAGCAACTCCATGGCCGCCGCCAGCTGCTCCTCGCTGAACCGACTGTCATCCGGCGTGGCGATGAGATCCGGCTCAGGCATCTCCGCACCGAGATGCTCCCGCTCGGCAGGCGGCGTCAGCAGTATGTCGACAAGATCCCCCACCCGAACGGACACCGGCGTACGCAACCCGGTCCCACGAGCGAAGAACGCGTCAGTGACCCGGATCGCCCCCTCCAGGGGCAACGGCAGAACGGGCGAGACGAGATGCCCGTAGAGATCGATCCCCGAGGTCGTCATCGGCGTGGCGAAGGCCTGCCGATCCTGCTCCGCACGGAACAGCGGCCCGGCCTCCAGAAGACGCGACTGAAGCTGCGTGTGCCGCCGGATGCAGTCCTTGACGATGTCGACCAACTCGGCCGCCCGCCGCTTCTGTTCGGCATCCTCGGACTCGTCACGGGCCTTGCGGATATTGGTCAGGATCGCGTTCTCGTGGCGATACCGATCGGCGACGTGGTCGAGGGCCTCGGCGATCATGTCCGGCACGGTGTTGAGCCAGTCCACCGCGCGGACGTTGCGCCGTGTGGCGTCCAGCGCGCGCCGGAGCGTCTCCGAGTACTGCACGGTCCGGTACCGGGCCTGCTCCGCGGCCAGCTGCGCGTCGGCGAGCCGGCCGCGGCTGATCAGCACCTCCAGCTTCACCTCGGCGGCGATCTGCGCACTGGTGACGTCGGTGTCGAGGGCCCCCACGAGGACGTTGACGGCCTCGTCGGTCGTACGGAGGTACACGCTGCCCCCGTAGCCGGGGACCTCTTCGATCAGCTTGAAGTCGTAGTCGCGGCGCACATACGTGCCGTCCTGGGCGAACGTGCCGTAGACCGTGCGGAAGCCGCGGTCGACGCTGCCGACGTTGATCAGGTTCTCCAGGACCCAGCGGGCCACGCGCTCGTGCTCGACGACGGGGCGCTGCGGGGCCTGGGCGGCGATGCGCGGGATGAGCCTGGCCACTATCTGGTCGTGGTCGGCACCCGTGTCGAAGTCCATGTTGAGGGTGACCAGGTCGATGGCGGCGAGGGCCACCTCGGCCATGCCGTAGACCGAGTACTCGCCCGCGAGATTCGCCTTGCGTGCGTCGAGGTCGTGCAGCGGCGCGGTGCAGGCGAGCGCGCGCAGGCGCCGCGCCAGTCCCTCGTCGGCGGCCGGGCCCGGGGCGGGGCGCGGCCCCGCGCTGAACTGGGGCGGAACGCTGTCCGTCGATGCAGGCGAAGTCACGGTGCACAGACTAGGTCCTCGGTCTGACAACGACCCAAACGACGCAGAAGCGACTACCGCCTCAGCCGTGTGTGCGAGTCGGTCGAGCGCCGTGCCGTCCTCAGTCGACCGCCGAGCCGTCCTCGCCGACCCGGTTGCGGTACGCGTCGACGACCCGTTCGAGCGAGTCGTCGAGGTAGACCGCGAGCAGTTTCTCGGCCTCGGCGGGGTCGTTCGCCTGGAGGGCCTGGAGGATCAGGCGGTTGCGCTGGAGGTACGGCTCGTGGAGCGCCTTCGGGTCGTCCACGAGGTGGAAGGCGAGCCGGAGTTCGGCGAAGACGCTGCGCATGAGTTCGTTGGTGCGGGCGGTGCCGGCGAGGGCGACGAGTTCCCTGTGGAAGTGGATGTTCGCCGTACCCACTCCTTTCCAGTCATCTTCGACGGAAGCCACCTGCCCCTCGGTGACGGCCGCGGCGAGCTGTTCGAGGGCGTACGGCGGTTCGCCCAGTCCGCGGACGACGGCGCACTCGACGAGGCGGCGGGTGCGGTAGATGTCCTCGACGTCCTCGACGCTCAGGACCCGGACGAAGACGCCCCGGTTCAACTCGTGGACGAGCAGCCGCTCGTGGGTGAGCAGCCGGAACGCCTCGCGGAGTGTGTTGCGGGACACACCGAGCGCCCCTCCGATGCTGTCCTCCGAGAGCCGCGTGCCCGGTGGGAAATAGCCCTCGGCGATACGGCTCCTGAGGATGTCCGAGACGCGTTCCGCGGTGCTCGTGCGGCCCAGGAGGGCGCGGTCGTCGGCCAGTCCCGCCATCTGCTCTGCCATGCCCGGAATTCAACCGCAGATACAAGAACGAAACAACATGGGTATTGAAGGATCGTTCAACGATCCTCTACCTTTCTCGACAAGGCGCCACCGCTCACCCCGGCGCCGGCTGCTCCCGCACGGCACTGCTCACGCCCAGCACCCTCCGTCCTCCCTCTGCGAGGTGCCCATGAGCACGACCCCTCCACCTCAGGCCCCGGTGACCGGCGTACATCCGGACACGGATGAACTCACCGCCGACGACGGCGCGTTGGCCTGGCTGCGCGCGCTCGGTCCGAACGGCCGCCGCGCCTTCGCCGGCGCGTTCGGCGGCTACGCCCTGGACTCCTACGACTACTTCACGCTGCCGCTGAGCATGGTGGCGCTGGCCGCGTACTTCGGCCTGGACAGCGGCCAGACCGGCCTGTTCACCACGGTCACGCTGGTCGTCTCGGCGGTCGGCGGCGCCGTGGCGGGCGTCTTCGCCGACCGGGTCGGCCGCGTCAAGGCCCTGATGATCACGGTGATCACCTACGCCGTCTTCACCGTGGCCTGCGGCTTCGCGCCCAACTACGAGACCCTGCTGGTGTTCCGCGCCCTCCAGGGGCTCGGTTTCGGCGGCGAGTGGGCGGTCGGCGCGATCCTGGTCGCCGAGTACGCGAGCGCGAAGCACCGCGGCCGTACGCTCGGCGCGGTCCAGAGTTCCTGGGCGGTGGGCTGGGCGCTGGCGGCGGTCGTCTACACGCTGGTCTTCTCGTTCCTCGGCGACGACCTGGCCTGGCGGGTGATGTTCTGGACCGGCGCGCTGCCCGCGCTGCTGGTGCTCTGGGTGCGGCGCCGGGTGCACGACGCCCCGGAGGCGACGGCCGCCCGCGAGCAGAACCCCCAGAAGGGGTCGTTCGCGGCGATCTTCAAGCCGGGCACCGCCGGGTCCCCGGGCCTGCTGCGCACGACGGTCTTCGCGGGCCTGCTCTCCACCGGCGTCCAGGGCGGTTACTACACCCTCGCCACCTGGGTGCCGACGTACCTCAAGACGGAGCGCGGCCTGTCGGTCGTCGGCACCGGCGGCTATCTGACCTTCCTGATCTCCGGCGCCTTCCTGGGCTATCTGACCGGCGGCTACCTCACCGACGTGCTGGGCCGCAAGCGCAACATCTGGCTCTTCGCGCTGCTCTCGGCAGTCTGCATCCTGGCGTACACGCACATTCCCAGCGGCGCCAACACCCTTCTCCTGGTGCTCGGTTTCCCGCTCGGGTTCTGCATGTCGGCGATCTTCAGCGGCTTCGGCTCGTACCTGAGCGAGCTGTATCCGACGGCGGTGCGCGGCACGGGACAGGGCTTCACGTACAACACGGGCCGCGCGGTGGGCGCCGTCTTCCCGACCCTGGTGGGCTTCCTGGCCGACAGTTGGGGTGTGGGCGGAGCGCTCGTCTTCGGGGCCATCGGTTACGGCATCGCGGCACTGGCGCTCCTCGGACTGCCGGAGACGCGTGGAAAGGAACTGGCGTGAACCGCACGGAGGACCGCCCCGTGACCCTCGCCGACGGGCACGCGCACGCGTGGAGCCCGCGTTCCGCCCGGGCCCGGTTCCGGGCCGGGCTGACGGGTCCCACGGCCGGGGTCGCGGCGGGCCACACCCAGGTCAACCTGATCTCGGTGCCCACCGACTGGGCCTACGACATGCTGCTGTTCTGCCAGCGCAACCCGAAGCCCTGTCCGGTGCTCGACGTCACGGACGCCGGCTCCTGGCAGACGGTTCTCGCGGACGGCGCGGACCTGCGCACCGATCTGCCGCGCTACCGGGTGTGGCGGGACGGCGAGTTGACGGACGAGCCGACCGACGTGCGGGCGTACTGGCGTGACGACCTGGTGTCGTTCCTGATCGGCTGCAGCTTCACCTTCGAGTGGTCGCTGAGCGAGGCGGGTGTCCCGATCCGTCACATCGAGCAGGGGCGCAACGTCCCAATGTACGTGACGAGTCGCCCGTGCCGCCCGGCGGGACGACTGCACGGCCCGATGGTGGTGTCGATGCGCCCGGTGCCGCCGGAGCATCTGGCCACGGCGATCCGGGAGACGGCGCTGCTCCCGGCGGTGCACGGCAGCCCCGTACACTGCGGCGATCCCTCGGGGCTCGGCATCGAGGACCTCGACCGGCCGGACTTCGGTGATCCGGTGGACGCCGCTCCGGACGACATCCCGGTGTTCTGGGCCTGCGGAGTGACCCCGCAGGCCGCGGTGATGGCATCCCGCCCGCCGTTCGCGATCACGCACGCGCCGGGCCAGATGTTCGTCACCGACGCCCGCGACGAGCAGTACCGCGTCGCCTGACCAGGAGAGATGATGATCGATCTGAACGCCGACCTCGGCGAGGGCTTCGGCCGCTGGCATCTCACCGACGACGAACAGCTGTTGTCCGTCGTCACCAGCGCCAACGTGGCCTGCGGCTTCCACGCCGGGGACCCGGTCACCATGCGGCGGGTGTGCGAGCTGGCGGCCGAGCGCGGGGTACGGGTCGGCGCGCAGGTGTCCTACCGGGACCTGGCGGGGTTCGGGCGGCGCGCGATGGACGTGCCGTCCGCCGAGCTGGCGGCCGAAGTGGCGTACCAGATCGGCGCCTTGGAGGTGTTCGCCCGCGCGGCGGGCACGCGCGTGTCGTACGTCAAGCCGCACGGCGCGCTCTACAACCGGGTCGTGCACGACCCGGAGCAGGCCGCCGCGGTGATCGAGGGCGTGCTCCTGGCCGGCGGCTCGCTGCCCGTGCTCGGGCTGCCCGGTTCGGTCGTCCTCGACCTGGCAGCCAAGGCGGGCCTGCCGGCCGTCACGGAGGCGTTCGCGGACCGCGCCTACACCGACGAGGGCACCCTCGTGCCGCGCGGCCGGGACGGCGCGGTGGTCACCGACCCCGAGGCCGTCGTGGAGCGCTCGCTGAGCCTGGCCCGCTCCGGGACGGTCGACGCGCTCTCCGGGGCGCGCATCGAGGTACGAGCCCGCTCCCTGTGCCTGCACGGGGACACGCCCGGCGCGGTCGACCTGGCCCGCAGGGTCCGCGCGCGGCTCCTGGAGTCGGGTGTCCGGGTGGAGGCGTTCGCATGAAGGCGCTGCCCGTCGGCGACAACGCGCTCCTCGTCGAGGTCGCCTCCGGGGAGGAGGCCCAGGCCGTCCACGCGGAGCTGCTGCGCCGCCGCGCGGAAGGTCTGCTCACCGTCCGCGAGATCGTCCCCGCCGCCCGCACGGTCCTCCTCGACGGCCTCGAAGACCCGGCCCGGCTGGCCTCCGAACTCGCTGCCTCCGACGTTCCCCCCGCTCCCCCACGCGCGGGTGAGGTGGTCGACCTCCCGGTGCGGTACGACGGCCCGGACCTCGCCGACGTCGCCGCCATGTGGGGCGTACCCGAGGAGGAGGTGGGCCGCATCCACGCGGCCACCGAGTTCCGCGTCGCCTTCTGCGGGTTCGCCCCCGGTTTCGGCTACCTCACCGGCCTCCCGGCCCGCTACGACGTCCCGCGCCGGGCCACCCCGCGCACGGCCGTCCACGCCGGTGCCGTGGGCCTGGCGGGCCCGTACACCGGCGTCTACCCGCGCGCCTCGCCCGGTGGCTGGCAGCTGATCGGCACGACGGACGCGGTCCTGTGGGACACCGCACGCGAGCCGGCCGCGCTGCTGTCGCCGGGCACGCGCGTGCGCTTCGTCCCGGTGGCGGACGTATGACGGACCGCGCGGTCGCCGTCGTACGGGCCGGGGCGCTGACGACGGTGCAGGACCTGGGACGGCCCGGACACGCGCACCTGGGGGTGCCGCGCTCCGGGGCACTCGACGGGCCCGCGGCGGCGCTCGTCAACCGGCTGGTCGGCAATCCGCCCGAGGCGGCCGTCCTGGAGACGACCCTCAACGGCTGTGCCGTACGGCCTCGTTCAACGATCCTCGTGGCCGTCGGGGGCGCCCCCTGCCCGGTCACGGTGGACGGACGGCCCGTCGCCTGGGGCGCCCCCGTGCATGTGCCCGCCGGGGCTCTCCTGGACATCGGAACGGCCGTCTCCGGAGTGCGGTCCTACGTCGCCTTCGCCGGTGGCGTCGGCGTGGAGCCGGTGCTCGGCAGCCGCTCCACGGACCTGTTGTCCGGGCTCGGTCCGCCGCCGCTCACGAACGGCGCCATACTGCCGCTGGGTTCCCCGATGAGCCTCCACGCGTGCGTGGACGTCGCCCCGCAGCCGCGCCCCCCGGTCGAACTCGTCCTGCGGGTGACCCTGGGACCCCGCGACGACTGGTTCACCCCGGAGGCCGTACGCACGTTCACGTCCCGCGCGTACCGGGTGTCCTCGGCGAGCAACCGCATCGGGCTGCGCACCGAGGGGCCCGCCCTGGAGCGGGCCCTCACCGGTGAACTCCCCAGCGAGGGCATGGTCCTCGGTGCCGTCCAGGTGCCACCGGACGGTCGCCCGGTGGTGTTCCTCGCCGACCATCCGACCACCGGCGGGTACCCGGTGATCGCGGTCGTCCGCCCCTCTGACCTCCCGGCGGCCGCTCAGGCGGTGCCCGGAACTCCGGTCCGTTTCGTGGCCGTACGGCGCCGCTGAGGCCCCGGACGCCCTATGCGGCGTCCGGTTGCTCCTGCTGCACCGACAGCGAGGCCAGTGCCATCGACACGGCGTGGGACGCGCTCAGGTCGAGGCGCGCGCTGGTGCCCCGCGCGCGGTGGCGCATCTCGTCGGCGGCCAGCCTCAGGAGCTGCGGCAACAGGTCGGTGCAGCGGCGGGCCACCCACCCGGTGCCCGCGGTCGCCAGCCACAGCAGGCTGGCCGACCTGGTGGGCACCGGGAACTCGGGCTCGGGCGAGGGCGCGACCCCCGAGGCCACGCCCTCGTCGGTGAGCAACGCGTGGAAACGCAGCGCCAGTTGGCGGTGCCCTCGCTCGCTGGGGTGCAGCCGGTCCGCGCTCCAGATCTCGCGGCCCATGATCCACTCGCCCTCCGCCGCGTGCAGATGCACGGCCCCGTACCGCTCCGAGAGCGCGTGCACCACGGTGTTGACGGCTCGTTGCCGTCGGGCCAGCGGGCGGGCCAGGGCGCCCGGGAGGCCGAGCATCGCGCCCGGGTCGGGCAGACAGGCCGTGAGGAGGGTCGCCCCCTGCGCCGTGAAGGCCGCGTAGACCTCGTCGAGGCGCGCGGCCACGGCCTGGATGTCGAAGGTGCAGCGCAGGGTGTCGTTGACGCCTATGACGACGGACACGACGTCCGGGTTCAGGGCGAGCGCGGCCGGGGTCTGCCGTTCCAGCACGTCCCGCGTCTGCGCCCCGCTCACCGCCAGGTTCGTGAACTCCACGGACCCCTCGGGTTGTTGGGCCAGCCCGTCGGCGAGCAGCGCGGCCCAACCGCGCCACGCCTCACCGACGGGATCGCCCACGCCCTCGGTGAGCGAGTCACCGAGGGCGACGAAACGGACCGTTCTCATGCCACGCCTCCGGGCACGAACCGCCGTACCGGAACATCCGCGTCGTGGGCCGCGAGGAACGCGTCGACCGCCGTGTGCCAGCCGAAGCACTCCGCACGCGCGCGTGCGATCTCGCGGCGCTCCACCTCGGAGCGTTCGAGGAGCATGTCGACTGCGTCCGCGAAGGCCCTGCCGTTGTCCGCGGCCGTGGCACCGGCGGAGCCGATCACCTCGGGCAGTGCGGACGAGGCGCTGGCCACCACGGGCGTCCCGCAGGCCATGGCCTCCAGCGCGGCGAGCCCGAAGGTCTCGGCGGGCCCGGGTGCCAGGCACACGTCGGCGGAGGCCTGGAGCGCGCCGAGCAGCCGCCGGTCGGAGACGTGGCCGAGGAAGACGACCGGCAACCCGCGCTCCCGCGCCCGCTGTTCGAGCCGGGCCCGCAGCGGCCCGTCCCCGGCGACGACGAGGACCGCCCGCCGCCCGCGCCGCACCAGCGCCTCCAGGGCGTCGAGCGCCGTGCCGGGCTTCTTCTCCACCGAGAGCCTGGTGCAGGTCACCAGCAGAACCTGGTCCATGCGCGCGTACTCCGCGCGCACCACCGGGTCCCGCAGCGCCGGACTGCGTCCCACCAGGTCGACGCCCAGCGGAGCCCGTACGACATTGCGGGCGCCGATGCGGACGAACTCCCGCTCGGCGAACTCCGTGGTGCACACCACGCGCGCGTAGGTGTGCGCCGTACGGACGTTGAGGGCGTCGGCGGTGCGCCGGGACATGTTCTCCGACAGGCCCCAGGTGCGCAGGACGCCGTCGGCGGTCTCGTGGGACACCATCACGGCGGGGACGCGGGCCCGCCTGGCCCATTTGCCGGTCCAGCGCAGGGTCGTACGGTCGGAGACCTCCAGGCGGTCCGGGGCGAGTTGTTCCAGGAGGGTGGCCACGCGCCGCTTGTCGGCGAGGACGCGGTAGCCGCCGGTGCCGGGGAGCAGCGGCCCGGGCAGGGTGATGACCCGGCCCTGTTCGGTCTCGCGGTCGGTGTGGCGCTCGCCGGGCACGATGAGGACCGGATCGTGCCCGGCCTCCTTGAAGCCCTTGCCCAGCTCGCGCAGGGCGGTGCGCAGCCCTCCGGAGGATGGGGCCACGAAGTTGGCGAGGCGGACGATCCGCAGCGCGGCGGTGTTCATGCAGCCACCACCACCTTGCGCGCGGCGAGGACATCGCCATAGTGCGCGATCAGCTGGTCGCCGACGGCCGCCCAGGTGCGGCCCTCGACCATGGCCCGCGCGGCGGTGCCGTACTCGGCCCGCAGTGCGGGATCGGTGGCCAGGGTCCGCACGGCGTCCGTCACGGCGGCCTCGTCGCGCGGCGGGAAGAGGAACCCGGTGCGCCCGTGGGCGACCAGGTCCAGCGGGCCGCCGGCGGCGGGCGCGACGACGGGGACGCCGCTGGCCATGGCTTCCTGGACGGTCTGACAGAAGGTCTCAAAAGGTCCGGTGTGCGCGAATATGTCCAACGAGGCGAAGATACGGGCGAGCTCGTCTCCGGTACGCCGGCCGAGGAAGACCGCGCCCGGAAGTGCCTCGTCGAGGTGCGGCCGGCTGGGCCCGTCGCCGACGACCACGACACGGACGCCCGGGAGACCGCAGGTTCCGGCGAGGAGTTCGATCTGCTTCTCGGGGGCGAGCCGGCCGACGTAGCCGACGATCAGTTCGCCGTTCGGGGCGAGTTCGCGGCGCAGCGCCTCGTCCCGGTACTCGGGGCGGAAACGCTCGGTGTCCACGCCCCGCGGCCAGAGCCTGACCCGGGGCACGCCGTGTGCCTCCAGGTCGCCCAGGGCCGCGCTGGAGGGCGCGAGGGTGCGGTCGGCGGCGGCGTGCACGGAGCGGATGCGCCGCCAGGCGGTGGCCTCGCCCGCACCGACGTACGTACGGGCGTATCCGGCGAGGTCGGTCTGGTAGACGGCGACGGCGGGGATGCCGAGCCGCGCGGCGGCGGCCATGCCGCGGACGCCGAGGATGAAGGGGCTGGCCAGGTGCACGATGTCGGCGCGGTGTTCGGTGATGGCCGCGGCGACGCGTCGGCTGGGGAGGGCGACGCGGACCTGGGGGTAGCCCGGGAGCGGTAGGGAGGGGACACGGATGACGGGGCACGGCGACTCGGCGTCGGGCCCGGGACCGGCCGAGGTGGCCGGCGCGACGACGAGCGGATGATGACCGCGATCCACGAGGTGCCGGGCGGTCTGGAGCGCGCAGTGGGCCACGCCGTTCACATCGGGGGGAAAGGATTCGGTCACGATGACGACACGCATACCCGTGTTCTCGCCGCGCTGGACGTGCCCGCGTCAACGTGGATCTATGCGAACGGTGAACGTCCCATGAGCGTTGCGCTGCACACCCGAGCAGGTCAGACGGCGTCCATGCGCGTCTGACCCGCGGGTCATCCCACGTTCACACTGCGGGTGCGTCGGGCCCGATCCGGCTCCGTACGGCTGTCTGGACTTCCGCTTCCTCGGCCGGGTCGGCGGCGAGCCTGCGGAGCTGCTCCACGACGCGGGTGTCGGCGGTCTCGGCGTGCCGGGCGGCGATCTCGCGGGTGGTCTCCTCGCAGTCCCAGAGGCACTCGACGGCGAAGCCTGTGGGGTAGGAGGGATCGGTGGCGGCCAGGGCGCGGGCGGCCCGGCCGCGCAGATGGGACGAGGCGGTCTCGCGGTACACATGGCGCAGGACGGGTGCGGCGCAGGCGATGCCGAGGCGTCCGGCGCCGTCGACGAGGGTCCACAGGGTGGGGGCGTCGGGTCCTTCGCCCATGACGGCCTCCCTGAGGGCGCCGAGGACCAGGTCGCTGTCCTGGGCTCCGCCCCGGCAGGCGAGCATGCGTCCTGCGGCGGCGCCGAGCGGGTCGGGTCGGCGGGCCCAGCCGCGGGCGCGGTCCACGGCGGCGACGGACCGCATCCGTTCGAAGGCGTCCACGGCGGCTTCCACGACGGGTGCCGGGCCGGTGGCCACCGCGCGTTCGATGAGGGGGAGGGCTTCGGGATCGTTGCTGTCGGCGAGATAGCGCAGTGCGGTGCAGCGGGCGCCTTCACTGCCGTCCTTGGCGGCCTCGACGATCTCGGGCCGGTCCTCGGGGCCCGCGACGGCGGTGAGGCAGCGGGCGGCGGGGACGTGCAGCGCGGCCCCGCGTTCGAGGCCCTGCTGGGCCCATTCGAACACGGCTTGCACGCTCCATCCCGGACGGGGCCCGGTAGGTCGCATCTGGCGTTGCCAGAGGTCGAAGCAGCCGGCCTCCTGGGCGGCACGCACGCGCGTGGCGATCGATTCGCGTGGATCCTCGGCCCACAGCCGCCAGGGCCGGGGTTCGAAGGCGTCGCGCACGGCGGTGGCCAGTTCGGCCTCGCCCTCGGGGTCGGCCGGGAAACGCGCCAGCACGGGGGCGGCGAGGGCGCGCAGGCCCGCGTCGTCGTCCCTGAGTGCCAGCTCGTCCAGCGCCCAGGCCCAGTTGCTGCCGGAGGCCGCGTACCTGCGCAGCAGCAGGAGCGCGTCCCGCCTGCCGTAGGAGGCGAGGTGCCCGAGGACGGCGAGCGCGAGGCCCGTACGGGACTCCTCGGTGTCGAGGACGTCCTCGGTGTCGAAGAGGTGGGCCTCCACGGCGTCCAGGTCGCCGCCCAGATCGAGGTACAGACGGGCGTAGTACAGGGAGCGGTTCTCCACCTGCCAGTCGTGGCGGGGATCGCGCAGCACACAGTGGTTCAGTGCCGCGAGTGCCTCGGCACGGGGTGCGGTGAGCGCGTGCAGTGTGCCGTCGCCGCGGCCCCGCTGAAGCAGGCCGAGCAGCGTACCGCTGGGCGCTATGACCGGATCGAACATGGGAAACAGCCTCACATCAAGCGTCGACGCAACCGGGGGACGTGCACTACCTGGCCGCGTGACAACACGTCGGGGCGCCCGCCGTTTCCTGCTTGCTGTAGACCATTTTCCTCTGCCTCTCGTAGGTGGCCCATGCGGGCCGCAACTACGGCCCGCGCGGTGCGGCAACACCTGCCCAGCCATCGCGTCCGTAAATCACGACGTCATGATGACCCGGCAGTTCTCGATGCCGCGACCGAAATTTCGGGCGGCGCCGTGCTGCCTTCCCCCGTTTTCCCCCGTTTTCCTTGTCGTACCTGGTCAGAAGGCCCGTCTTCGCTGCCGACGAGCCGCGTGTCAGTGAGCGCCGAACAGCTCCAGCAGCTCGGCCTTGGCGAACATCCGGGCCGTGTCGACCGCCGACGGGGTGCCCGCGGCCGGATCGGCGCCGGCCTCCAGCAGGACGTCGATCACCTCCTGCTCGCCCTTGAAGACGGCTCCGGCGAGCGGCGTCTGGCCCCGGTCGTTGATCCGGTCGGCCTCGGCGCCGCGCGCCAGCAGGGCCCGTACGGCGTCGGCGTGCCCGTGGTACGCGGCGAGCATCACCAGGGAGTCGCCGCGGTCATTGGTGAGGTTGGCCGGGACACCCGCGTCCACGTAGGCGACCAGCGCCTCGGTCCCGCCCTGGCGGGCCAGATCGAAGATCTTGGTCGCGAGCTCCACGACCTCGGGGTCGGGGGCTTCACTCATCGGCCTGACCGCCTCTCACTAGTACGGGTGAATCGCCAGCGTACTGGCTCCACAGACACATGACCGGCCCCCTCCGAGGCAAAGATCACCCTTGGGCCCGACACGGGTGAAACCCCTGCTCAGACGGCCCGAATGCGCTCCGCCATCCGAGGGAAATTCGCCGGAATTCACCCACTTGCACCTTTTATCGTATGGATACATCCTGTGATCCTGGAACAACTCATGGTGACTGTCCCCACGAACCAGGAGAGCTCAAATGATCCTGTCCATGTCAGGCGTCGTCCTTCTCGGCATCATCGTCTTCCTCTTCTTCAAGAAGGACGGACTCAAGGCCTCCCACGCCATTGTGGCCGCGCTCTTCGGCTTCTACATGGCCAGCACGGCCATCGCACCGAGCATCAAAGCCGGCGGCGAGAGCCTGGCGAGCCTCCTCGGCGGCATCAAGTTCTGACGCAACCACCCGTACGGACCTTCAGGAGACAGCAGTGGCCCGGCGCCCCCTCCCCCGCATCCTGAGCAACGGCACCGCCCAGATCGCCCGGAGCCGGGAGCTGGCCCGGACGGCGGCCGACAGCGCCACCGATGTCCTCCATCCGCTGATCACGATCACCAAGGGTCTGCGCCGGCTGGCATCCGCCGGCCGGCGCAGATGGGCCGAGACCCCCAAGGACAAGCGCGGGCCGCTGCTCTTCCTGGTGGCCTCGGTGATCCTGGTCGTGGCCCTGGTCCCGTACGGCCCGCTGCTCGCCGCCATCACCCTGATGGCGGCGGCGGCATGGCAGGGCCGGGACCACACCCCGCCGGCACCCGAAGGGCCCGACGAGTCCCAGACCCAGCGCCTCCAGTCCCTCTACGAGGCGCTGGTGCCCTACTTCTCGGCCGCCGAGGACCCGGCGCCCCTGTTCGCCCACGGCGGAGACTGGGAGAAGGCGTTCCCCGCCTACGAGTTCGACGGCGCGGGCCGGATCTCCCATCTGGTCGTCCGCTATCCGGCGTACTTCACCGACGGCGAGGCCGACTCCCGCGCGCGCATCGAGCAGCTGCTCACCGCGAAGTCCGGCCGCGGCCGGGAGTACCACTTCGCGTGGGACGAGGAGGGCAACCAGCTCACGATCGGCGTCCTCGCCCCGCTCCCCACCGACATCGCCGCCCAGCGCTTCGTCACCGCCCCCGGCGAGACCGTGCTGGGCTTCACCGACCCGACCCAGGTCCACCGCACCCTCCCCCTCACCCACGGTGAGGAACAGCGCGACGTCCCGCCGGTCGTCTGGCGCACCGGCATCCGCTCCACCGAGCCGAACCTGCTGGTCATGGGCCAGCCCGGCAGCGGCACCTCCACCCTGCTGCGCTCGATCGCCCTACAGGCCCTCCAGTACGGCGACGTCCTGATCGTCGAGGGCGGCGGCACCGGCGAGTACGCGTGCCTCACCGGCCGGGACGGGGTCCTCGCGGTCGAGTGCGGGCTGGCCGGCGCCCTGGCCAGCCTGGAGTGGGCGTCCCACGAAACGGAGCGCCGACTGATCGCGGCCAACCGCGCCCGCCAGTCGGGCCAACCGGCACCGGACGACACCAGGCGCCCCCTGTGGATCATCCTGGACCGCCCGAGCGCCTTCGCCCACGTGGCGACGGCCGACGGCTGCAAGGACCCGCAGTCCCTGCTCCAGGTCCCCCTCCGACACGGCCGCGCGGCCAATGTGACGGTGGTGGTGGCCGACCAGTTCGACAGCGCGGACACCCTCAGCGACGCCGTACGACAGCACACACGCGCGCGTGTCGTCCTCGGCCCCGCCACCGCCGCCCAGCTGGAGGCGGTCTTGGGCGTTCCCCCGCACACCACGCCGATCGCCCAGGTCCCCCCGGGCCGCGGCTACGCCCGGCTCGGCAACGGCCCCGTCCACCGCCTCCAGGTCCCGGCGACCCCGGACCCGTACGACGACGCGACGAACGACGCGCATCGCCAGGCGGTCCTGGCCCTGCTCCCGCCGCACACGACACCGGTGGACGCGGAGGAGACCCTGCCCACCGAGGCGCTCCCCGCGGAAGCGGCGGTCGAGGCCGCAGTGGCGGAGACTTCGTAACAGCCCGGGGGTCGGTGCGGGCGGGGCCGGAAGTCACCCGCCCGCGCCGGAACCGGGCACCTGGAGACTCGTCTACGCCACGAACGTGCGGGGCGAATCGCCGCCCCCGGTGACCCCGTTCTCCACCAGCCGGGCCGCGGCGGCCAGCCGTACCGCCGCCTCCTCGGCCACCGCGCCGCCCACGGTGAACGGCAGGCGCACATACCCCTCGAAGGCGCCGTCGACGCCGAAGCGCGGCCCGGACGGGACCCGCAGGCCCACCCGCTCCCCCATCTCCGCGAGCCGTGAGCCCGACAGTCCGCCGGTGCGCACCCACAGCGTGAGCCCGCCCTTGGGCACCTCGAACTCCCAGTCGGGCAGTTGCCGCCGCAGCGCCCCGACCAGCGCGTCCCGGTTCTCGCGGGCCTGAGCGCGCCGGATGTCGACGGCCTGTTCCCAACCGCCGGTGCTGAACAGCCAGTTGACGGCGAGCTGCTCCAGCACGGGGGTGCCGAGGTCGGCGTAGGCGCGGGCGGCGACCAGGCTGCGGATGACGTCGGGGGCCGCGCGGACCCAGCCGATGCGCATGCCCGCCCAGAAGGCCTTGCTGGCGGAGCCGACGGTGATCACCGTCGAACCCGCCGGGTCGAAGCCGCAGACGGGGCGCGGCATGTCGACGTCGTCGTCCAGCCACAGCTCGGTCATCGTCTCGTCGGCGACGAGCACGGTGCCCGCCGAACGGGCCGCGTCGACGAGTTGGCGCCGCTGGTCGTCGTCGGCGAGGGCACCGGTCGGGTTGTGGAAGTCGGCGACGACGTACGCGAGCCGGGGCGCGGCGTCGCGCAGCACCTGACGCCAGCGGTCCATGTCCCAGCCGGAGAGCCCGTCGGCCATCGCCACGGGCACCAGCCGGGCGCCCGCCTCCCGCATCAGCTGAAGGATGTTGGCGTAGGAGGGCGACTCGACGGCGACCCGCTCGCCGCGCCCCGCGAAGAGGTGGCAGATGGCGTCGATGGCGCCCATCGCACCGGTGGTGACCATGATCTGCTCGGGCATCGTCGGGATCCCGCGCAGGGTGTACCGCTCGGCGATCATCGCGCGCAGCGCGGGCAGCCCGGCCGGATAGTCGCCGTGCGTGTGGGCGTACGGCGGCAGCTCCTCCAGGGCGCCCTGCACGGCCCGCGTGAGCCACGGCTCGGGCGCGGGCAGCGAGGCGCAGCCGAGGTCGATCACCGAACCGAGGGCCTCCGGGGGCAACGGCTCCAACCCGCGCGCGGGGAGCGGGTTTCCGGCCGGTACGGCGGTCCAGCTGCCCGCCCCGCGCCGCGATTCCAGGAACCCCTCGGTGCGCAGCGCCTCATAAGCGGCGGCGACGGTGGTGCGGCTGACGGACAGCGCGAGCGCCAGCTCCCGCTCGGCGGGCAGCCGGGCGGCCACCGGGACGCGCCCCTCCAGCACGAGCAGCCGGATGCCGTCCGCGAGCGCGCGATAGGCGGGCGGCCGGCGGGTGCCGGGTCCGGCGGGCCGGTCCTGCTGGGAGTTGAGCAGCCGGGCGAGCTGCGCGGCGCCCATCGCCGAGGTCCACTGCGCCATGGAAACCAGTCCACCTTCCCTGAATTGGCCATGGATGGCATTCGTTCTCAAGCCACAGAGTGCCATGTGTCAGGCCACTACCACCACCAGGGAGCCCCCTTTGTCCACGCAGAGCCGCCTCGGACGACGGTTGGTCCAGCTGTACGTCGGACTCGCCCTGTACGGCACCAGCTCGGCGCTCCTGGTGGTGTCGGGCCTGGGTCTGGAGCCCTGGAACGTGCTGCACCAGGGCCTCGCCGAACTCACCGGCCTGACGATCGGCGTCGTCTCGATCATCGTGGGCGCGGCGGTGCTGCTCCTGTGGATCCCGCTGCGCCAGCGCCCGGGCCTCGGCACGGTCTCCAACGTGTTCGTGGCCGGCCTGGCCATGGACGGCACCCTCGCGCTGGTGCCCGACGCGCACGGTCTGGCCGTACGGATTCCACTGCTCCTGACGGGCATCCTGCTCAACGGGACCGCCACCGGGCTCTACATCTCCGCGAACTTCGGACCGGGACCCCGCGACGGGCTGATGACCGGGCTGCACCGGCTCACGGGCCGGTCGATCCGGCTGATGCGGACGGTGATCGAGGTCGCGGTCGTGGCCGCCGGCTTCGCGCTCGGCGGCACCGTCGGCATCGGCACCCTGCTGTACGCCGTGGCGATCGGACCGCTGGCCCAGCTGTTCCTGCGCGTGTTCGCCGTCCCGTCGGCATCCGGCGGCAGCACGGTCGTAGTCACCGGGTCACCGGAACGGGCGATACTGCCCCGGTGACCACGCTCATACGTCATCCGTACCTCGACCACCCCGGCCCCATCCCCTTCGCCCACCGTGGCGGGGCGGCGGACGGCCTGGAGAACACCGTGTTCCAGTTCCGCCGCGCGGTGGAGCTCGGCTACCGGTACATCGAGACCGACGTCCACGCCACGGCGGACGGGAAACTCGTCGCCTTCCACGACGAGACCCTGGACCGGGTGACCGACGGCGCCGGGCGGATCGCGGATCTGTTCTGGTCGGACGTGAGCCACGCGCGCGTGGCGGGCAGGGAACCGGTGCCCCTCTTCGAGGAGTTGCTGGAGACCTTCCCCGAGGTGCGCTGGAACGTCGACATCAAGGCGGAGCCCGCACTCCGTCCACTCCTGGACCTGCTGGAGCGCACCGACTCCTGGAACCGCGTCCTCGTGGGCTCCTTCTCCGAGAAGCGCGTGGTCCGCGCCCAGCACCTGGCCGGGCCGCGCCTGGCCACGTCGTTCGGCACACGCGGGGTACTGAATCTGCGGCTGCGGTCCTGGGGCGCGCCTCTCCCGGTGCGCCGCTCGGCGGTCGCAGCCCAGGTGCCCGAGGAGCAGTCCGGCGTCCCCGTGGTCGACCGCCGCTTCGTGAGCGCCGCCCACGCGCGCGGGGTGCGGGTCCACGTGTGGACCATCAACGAGGCCGATCGCATGCACCGGCTCCTTGACCTGGGAGTGGATGGCATCATGACCGATCACATCGACACACTGCGCGAGGTCATGGTGGAGCGGGGCGTCTGGGCCTGAGCCCCCGGGGCGACGCGTTCACGGGGAAGCGAGGGCACGGGTGGGTACCGACACCCTGCGGTCACCGGCGGCCGACGAGGCCGCCGAGCGGCGGCGCGAGCAGCGCGGCTGGTACTTCTACGACTGGGCCTGCTCCGTCTACTCGACGAGCGTGCTCACCGTGTTCCTGGGCCCCTACTTGACCTCGGTCGCCAAGTCGGCGGCGGACCCGGACGGGTTCGTGCATCCCCTGGGGATACCGGTCCGGGCGGGGTCCTTCTTCGCCTACACCGTCTCAGCGTCCGTCATCGTGTCGATCCTGGTGATGCCCCTCGCGGGCGCGGCGGCCGACCGCACGGGCCGCAAGAAACCCCTCCTGGCGCTTGCCGCCTATGTGGGCGCGACCGCCACCACGGGCCTGTTCTTCCTGGACGGCGACCGCTATCTGCTCGGCGGCTTCCTGCTGATCGTCGCCAACTCGTCGGTGGCCGTCTCGATGGTCGTGTACAACTCCTACCTTCCGCAGATCGCCCCTCCGGAGGAGCGCGACGCGGTCTCCTCCCGCGGCTGGGCCTTCGGCTACGCCGCGGGCTCCCTCGTCCTCGTCCTGAACCTGATCCTCTTCACGGCCCACGACTCATTCGGCCTCTCCGAGTCGATGGCCGTGCGCATCTGTCTCGCCTCGGCCGGGATCTGGTGGGGCGCCTTCACCCTCGTACCGCTCAAACGGCTGCGCGACCGCGGCCGTACGACGTCCGAGGCTCCGACGGCTCAGGGCTGGCGGCAGCTCGCGGCGACCGTCAGGGACATGCGCGGCAAACCACTCACGCTGTCCTTCCTCTTCGCCTATCTGATCTACAACGACGGCATCCAGACGGTGATCTCCCAGGCATCCGTGTACGGCTCGGAGGAGCTGGGCCTGAGCCAGTCCACGCTCATCACGGCCGTCCTGATGGTCCAGGTGCTCGCGGTGGCGGGCGCGCTCGGCATGGGGCGACTCGCCCGGACGTACGGGGCCAAGCGGACGATTCTCGGCTCGCTGGTCGCGTGGACGGTGACGCTGGCCGCCGGGTACTTCCTGCCCGCCGGCGCGCCCGTCTGGTTCTTCGTGCTGGCCGCCGGGATCGGCCTCGTCCTGGGCGGCAGCCAGGCGCTGTCCCGGTCCCTGTTCTCCCATCTCGTGCCGCCCGGGAAAGAGGCCGAGTACTTCTCGGCGTACGAGATGAGCGATCGGGGCATGAGCTGGCTGGGCCCGCTTCTGTTCGGGGTGACCTACCAGCTGACCGGAAGTTACCGGGACGCGATCATCTCCCTGGTGGTCTTCTTCGTGGTGGGATTCGTGCTGCTCGCACGGGTTCCGGTGGCGCGGGCGATCGGCGACGCGGGGAATCCTCTTCCCGAGAGGATTTAGCGCTGGAGGCGAAAGGGCGGTAGTGTACGCGTTTGGCCTGCCTGGCGTACCGTTACTGCGCGTCAAAGATGACGAATCGCTAGGTGACATCTGCTAGTAGATGTGACAAACCGGGCGCTGGTGGGTACAACAAGGGGCGGCTACGACGGCGACGCATGACCCCGTACGGGAATCTTTACCGCCGACCGGACGTTGACCGGATGACGACGACAGCGACACCTGTCCTGTGGGCGACAAGCCCGGGAGGCACGATTCATGAGTGAGCGAGCTCTTCGCGGCACGCGCCTCGTGGTGACCAGCTACGAGACGGACCGCGGTATCGACCTGGCACCACGCCAGGCCGTGGAGTACGCATGCGAGAAGGGACATCGCTTTGAGATGCCCTTCTCGGTCGAGGCGGAGATTCCGCCGGAGTGGGAGTGCAAGGTCTGCGGGGCCCAGGCACTCCTGGTCGACGGCGACGGCCCTGAGGAAAAGAAGGCCAAGCCCGCGCGTACCCACTGGGACATGCTGATGGAACGGCGCACCCGCGAGGAACTCGAAGAGGTCCTTGAGGAGCGTCTTGCCGTTCTCCGTTCCGGCGCGATGAATATCGCGGTTCACCCGAGGGACAGCCGCAAGTCGGCCTAGTCCTGAAGGTGCGGGGCGGTTCTACCGCACAAGGCACAAAGCGAGTAAGCGCGGGCGCCGTACGAATCTGTACGGCGCCCGCGCTTTTGCCTGTCCGCGACCGGGTCAGCGGGCGAGCGGCGGGCGCGGGCCCTGCGGGGCGTCGCCCGCGGGCTCGTCCCGGATGACCTCGCCCTGGACGACCTTGCCGTCCGGGCGGTGCATACGGGCCTGCTGGAAGGCATCTCCCAGGGTGCCGGGGGCGGCCTTGCGGAGCTTCCGCTCGACCACGCGCTCCGTGTAGCGCGCCAGGGCCTTCTGGACCGGCGGGATCAGCAGGAGCAGGCCCAGGGCGTCCGAGATCAGCCCGGGGATCATCAGCAGCAGGCCGCCGAGCATCATCAGGCCGCTGCCACCGCCGCTGGCCGGGGCGGTGCCCTGCTGCACGGCCTGGCTCAGGTTCTGGAAGGCCCGCCGGCCCGCCCGCTTGATCACCACGGCGCCGAGCACGAACCCGGCGAGCAGCAGCAGGAAGACCGTCAGCCCGCTCGACGCGCCCGCGACCACCGTCAGCAGCCAGATCTCCAGCACCAGCCACACGGCGATGCCCAACGGCAGGAACGTACGCAGCCGGGAACGCGGAGGCCGGGCGGCGGAGGAAGGGGTGGGTGCGCCAGTCGTCATACGTCCAGTGTGCCTGGGCCCGGCTCAGGGCGGGATAAGCGGACGATCAACGAGGCCTGTGAAGTCGTAGGGCTACGGCTGTGACGGCTTTCTCCCGGGGTTGCCGCGGCCGCGGAGTCTGCCGACGCGCTCGCCCACGCCCCACGTCGTGACCCGCCACAGGGCCTCGACGAGGATGTCGCGGCTCATCTTGGAGTCGCCGAGTTCGCGCTCCACGAAGGTGATGGGGACCTCGACGACGTGGTAGCCGGCCTTGACTGCGCGGCGGGCCAGGTCGACCTGGAAGCAGTAGCCCTGGGAGGCCACGTCGTCCAGGCCGAGGCCTTCGAGGGTCTCGCGGCGGAAGGCGCGGTAGCCGCCGGTGATGTCGCGCAGCGGCAGGTCGAGGGCCACGCGCGAGTAGAGGCTGCCGCCGCGGGAGATGAACTCGCGGGACTTCGGCCAGTTCACCACCCGGCCGCCGGGCACCCAGCGGGAGCCGAGCACCAGGTCCGCGCCCTTGAGCGCGGTGAGCAGCCGGGGCAGCTCCTCGGGCTGGTGGGAGCCGTCGGCGTCCATCTCGATGAGGACGCCGTAGCCGTTGTCCATGCCCCAGTGGAAACCCGCCAGGTAGGCGGCGCCGAGGCCTTCCTTGCCCTTGCGGTGCAGCACCTGGACCTGTTCGTCCTCGGCCGCCAGCTCGTCGGCCAGCTTGCCGGTGCCGTCGGGGCTGTTGTCGTCCGCCACGAGGACATGAGCCTCGGGGACCGACTTCCGCACCCGACGGACGATGGACTTGATGTTCTCCGCCTCGTTGTAGGTCGGAATGATCACCAAGGCCGTGCCGAGCGGGCCGAACTTCCGCCCCTGGGCCTGTGCCGCGAGGGCTCCGTCGCCGTCGTTCACTGCTGCCCCTTCATGTCCGTACGCAGGCGTCCACCATAGTGGCCGCGGCCTGCGATGACGTGCCACGTCGTTCGTACGGTGGTGTCGATTCGACAAGAACGGGGTAAGACTGCCCCTTTTGGCACCCGTGTACTGCGGATGGGGGCCCGGCGCCCTTCGGGCCGACCTGGGACCCGCCGGCTGCGGGTCGACCAAGGCCGTTGTCTACTGGACGTCCGGGCCCCACCCGGGTCACACCAGCCGACCGGCCGGAACGTTCCCTCGTCGTGGCGCGGGCGCTGAGCCTGGCTCCCAGTGACGGTGCCCGGTGCGGCACACCGACCCTGACCCAGCGGCGCTTCGGCGATTGCTCGGAGGTTCCCCGGTCGGGCGTCCGGTGGTGGACTCGGACGAACCTACCGGCCCCCTGCGGCCGCCTGTCAACAGTCGTTTGACCTGGCCTTTCTCTCTCAACCGGCTGGTCGGGGCAGAGGACGCGCAGGTCGCGCGACGGAGCGGCGGCCGAGGATCGGGGGCGCGCCACCCCGGGAGATCACTCGCCCGGCCGTACGAACACCGTCCGTCCGCCCACGACGGTGCGCAGACAGACGGGGAGCTCGCCGCCCGGCGTCAGGTCGGGCAGTCCGGGTGTGCCGGAGCGCGGGTCGGTCGACCAGCGCGCGACCCGGTCGTCGGGCGCCTGCACCACCAGGGCGTCGGTCCGCCAGACGGCGTAGTCGGCGGGCGCGCCCGGGACCAGAACACCCGCGTCGTCCCGTCCTACGGCCCGCCAGCCGCCCCGCGTATGCGCGGTGAACGCGGCCCGCACCGAGACCCGGTGTTCAGCCGTCCGGTGGAACGCGGCGGCGCGGACCGCCCCCCACGGGTCGACCGGCGTGACCGGGCTGTCGGAGCCGAAGGCGAGCGGCACACCGGCCCTCAGCAGGGCCGCGAAGGGATTCAGGGCACGCGCCCGCTCCACGCCCAGCCGCTGGGCGTACATGCCCTCCTCGCCGCCCCACAGCGCGTCGAAGGCGGGCTGCACGGAAGCGGTCAGGCCCAGTTCCGCGAAGGCCGCGATGGTCTCCGGGGTGAGCATCTCGGCATGCTCGACCCGGTGACGGGCGGCGCGGACGCGGCCCAGGCCGACCTTCTCCGCGGCTGCCCGGACACCGTCGACCACCGCGGTCACGGCCGCGTCTCCGATGGCGTGGAAGCCCGCCTGGAGGCCCGCCTCGGTGCAGGCGACGACATGGGCGGCGACGGCGTCCGAGTCGAGGTACGCGATCCCGGCATGCCCGGCGTCGGTGTACGGCTCGTGCAGGCAGGCCGTGTGCGACCCGAGAGCCCCGTCGACGAAAAGATCACCCGCCGCTCCTACGGCGCCCAGCTCCCGCGCCTTCGCCACGTCCTGCTCGGCCCAGTAGCCGACGACGCGCGGCCCCGGCTCCTCGGCGGCGAGCCGCAGCAGGCCCGTGAAGTCGTCCTCGGAGGAGATCTCGGGCCCGGCGCACTCGTGGACCGAACCGACGCCCAGGGAGGCAGCGTGGGCCAGGGCGGTGCGCTGGGCCTCGATGCGCTGCTCCGGCGTGATGGCGGCGAGCGCGGTGGCGCGGACGGAGTGGTGGGCGTCGGCGGTGAGGGGGCCGTCGAACGCGTCGAGGCCGGGGACGAGGTCGAGCAGGGCCGTGGTGACGACCGCGGAGTGGACGTCGATGCGGGAGAGGTAGAGCGGGCGTCCGCCGGTCGCCGTGTCGAGTTCGGCGCGGGTCGGCGGGCGGCCCCCCGGCCAGCGGGCGGCGTCCCAGCCGTGGCCGAGCAGGACGCGGTCGGCCGGGCGGGCGGCGGCGAAGTCCCGGACGAGGGACAGGGCCGCCTCCAGGGAGGGCACGTCGGACAGGTCGAGGCCGGTGAGCGCGAGGCCGGTGGCCGTCGTGTGGACGTGTGCGTCGGTGAACGCCGGGGTGACCAGCGCGCCGTCCAGGTCGACCAACTCGTCGACACCGTCCGCGAAGGCGTCGGCGGCGCCCTCGGAGCCGACCCAGGCGACCTGGCCGCGCTCCACGACCATCGCGGTCGCGAAAGGGTCGGCGGGACTGTGGACTTCGCCGCGGCGGAGCAGGACGGTCGACGGCTCGGGGGTGCGCTCACTCATGGGGAACAGTCTCGCGCCTCACCGGCGCCGCCCCGCACGCAGGTCCGTCAGATGCGGGGCGGGCGGGCCTCGTACGGCGTCGAGAGGACCACCGTGGTCCGGGTCGACACGCCTGCCAGGCCGCGCAGCCGGGCCAGCAGCTCCTCCAGTTCGTGCGGGGTGGAGACCCGCACCTTGAGGATGTAGTTCTCGTCGCCCGCGACGCTGTGGCAGGCCTCGATCTCGGGGACGTCGGAGAGGCGGTCCGCGATGTCGTCGGGGGCGCTGGGGTCGAACGGTTTCACCGAGATGAAGGCGGTCATGGGCAGGCCCACCGCCTCCGGGTCTACGACCGCGGCGTACCCGCGGATGACGCCCCGCTGCTCCAGCCGGCGCACCCGTTGGTGCACGGCCGACGTGGACAGGCCCGTGGCCTTGCCCAGGTCTGTGTAGCTCATCCGCCCGTCCTTGACGAGCAGCTGCACGATTTGTCGGTCCAGCTCCTCCATGACGCAAGAACCTACAGTGCGCCTGATCTCCTCCGATACCTCAGCGGCGCAGGTCATACCCGGTTCGTGATGTGGCGGAGAGCGACCCGTGTGACG
Organism: Streptomyces sp. P5F9; assembly: GCF_057961495.1. Taxonomy (NCBI): domain Bacteria; kingdom Bacillati; phylum Actinomycetota; class Actinomycetes; order Kitasatosporales; family Streptomycetaceae; genus Streptomyces; species Streptomyces sp. P5F9. The sequence continues at coordinate 26,985 of NZ_JBXVPZ010000026.1, forward strand.
GCCGGGGACAAAACCGCCGCCTCGGGCATCTGCGGGCGGCATGTGACGAACGCCACAGGCCCGGGACGGTCTCCGTGATGGTCTCGTGATTACCGCGGAGACGGGACGGGAAGTGCTTGCTGTGGTCGAGGCCGCAGCGCCTTCACGGCCCAGCCCAGTAGGGGGAGAAACCCATGCAGAGTGTTAAGCGCCCTGGACGCACCGCGCCCAAGCGGCCGCAGCTCGTCGTCGACTCCGAGCCGGAGGGCGTCGAATCCGAGGATTTCGACGCCGACGAGCTCGACGCGTACGACACCTTCGAGATGTACCGGGTGATCTGCCCGGACTGCGTGCAGCCCATCGCGCTCCTCGCCGACGAGGAGGTCCTGCCGGAGCACGCGCTGTGCGCCTCGCCGTGGAACCCGTTCGGGCTGACGGTCTGCGCCGGCACAGGTCGTGAGGCGGCCGACGCCCGTTCCGCCGACGAGACCGCGGAACCCCAGGAGCAGGACACCGCGCTGCTGTTGACGCTCCCTCAGGGCCTCGACTGGCGGACGCAGCCCTTCTCGCACGTCGGCGGCCCCAGCTCGCGTCCGATGCGGGTGCCCGTCATGCGCCCCGCCGCCTGAGCGCACTCGCTCAACCCCAGTAGCTGCCCTGCACCATGGCCCGCAGGCTGCCGTGGTGCAGGATCAGTGTGTCCGGGTCCGCCGGAACGGCCACCTCGCCGAAGTGCACCTGCCGGTAGGCGACACGGAGCATCACGATCGCGTGCCGCAGGGCCGCGTACAGGGTGTAGAAGTCCATGTCGCGCGGGGTGTGGCCGGTGAGTCCGGCGTACCGCGCCTCGACCCGGTCCCGGCGGAAGAACTCCGGCAGGCCCGGCTGGCCGAAGGCGACCGTCAGGTCCTGGAAGAAGCGGTGCAGATAGACGGTCCAGCCGAGGTCCACCTCGCGCGGGGCCGGGGCCGCCATCTCCCAGTCGAGGACGGCGACGGGATCGAACCCGTCGTAGACGACGTTCCCGATGCGCGCGTCTCCCCAGTTGAGGACCGGGTCGCCGGGGTCGGCCGGCCAGAGTTCCGTGAGCCGGTCGAAGGCGCTCTCGATGAGCGGTGAGCGGGCGAGTCCGTCAACCACCCATTCGTAGTAGACGCGTTGGGATGCGACGTGGCGGTGGAGGGCGTCACCGTCGCCCGGGAGCGTGAGGAACTCGGCCTCGGACAGCGGGACCTGGTCATGCAGGCGGGCGATGAGTCCGACCGAGGCGGCCTCCAGGTGTGCGCGTTCCGCGTCTGTCGCCGCGTGCAGCCAATTGCCCTCGTACGTATAGGGCATGACGTCCGGCGGTACGCGTCCCTCGGCGCGCTCCATGACGAAGAACGGCGCGCCGAGCGGCCCGGGATCCTCCTCCAGCCAGCGCACCTTCGGTACCGGAAGGTCCGTACGGTCGGCGACCAGGCGCATCGTGCGGAACTGGCGCGGCAGGTCGTAGACCGGGAAGACGGTGTACGCCGCCGGGTCGGCCGCGAGCCTCAACGCGCAGGCGCGGAACGGTGGTTCGGGGTGCTCAATGTCGAAGAGCAGGGTCTCGCTGGACATGCCGTTCGACGCGGGGACCCTGACATCGACGGCCTTGGCCCCGGGCAGACGGGCGTCGAGCCAGGCGGTGAGGCGCTGGGCGAGTTCCTCGGGGTCGCGGGTAGTGGTGCGCGGGCGGGGTGCCGTCGCCATGTCTCAACTCCCTTGCGGTGCTGCCGAGTCGAAGCCGGTAAAGCCGACGGGCGCGGCACCGAATGAACGGGACTCGCACCACACCGTCGGACGACAGGCGAGCTTCTCCGGGGCACGCGTGGTCGTGCGCGGGCGGGGTGCCGTCACCATGTCTCAACTCCCTTGCGATGCTGCCGAGTCGAAGCCGGTAAGACCGACAGGCGCGGCGCCGAACGAGCGGGAATCGCACCACACCGTCGAATGACAGGCGAATTCCTCCGGGGCACGCGTGGTCGTGCGCGGGCGGGGTGCCGTCGCCATGTCTCAACTCTCCTACGGTGCAAGCGAGTCGAAGCCCGTGAAGCCGCTCGGGTCGTGGCGGCCGAAGGAGCCGTGTTCGAAGATGCCGTGGCCGATCTGACCGTCCAGGCGGAAGCGGGCCGCGTGATCCGTGACGCCGTAGGCGGCGAGCGGGGTGGGTCGGGTGAGGTCGTAGGTGCGGCGGTCGGTCCAGGCGCGGCCGCGCCAGGTGCCGTGCTGCCAGTCGTCGGCGGGTGGGTAGCCGGCGCCGATCGCCAGCGGTGAGGAGGTCAGGATCTCGACGTCGAGTTCCTGCGGTTTGCGTGCGTCGCCGAGGTGGATAAGGGCGCGCTCGGGGTGGCGGGTGCCGGAGCGGTAGGTGATCTCGGCCCGGGGCCAGCCGAGTTGGCGGTCGCGGTGGCCGGGGCGGACGACGGTCGCCTCGTTCAGGGTGCGGTAGCCGTCGGCGTCCTCCTGGACGATGACCATGAGGAAGCGGTCCTCGAAGCGGACCGGACACCAGATCCAGTGGAAGCCCTCGGTGGGGTGGTCCTCGGCGAGCCGGCCGCCCTCCTCGCCGGGGATGGGCCGCACGCCCCAACTCCGGTCGCGGGTACCGGTCCAGCCGCCGGCGGAGACCCGGAACTCCTCGTCGCCGGCGCGGATCACGCCCTCCACACCGCCCGCCTGGACGAAGCGGCGCCCTTCGAGGGTGAGCCGGTCGCCGCGGTACTGGACGTGGTGGGGCTCCCAGAGGGCGGGGAATTCCGCTGTCCAAGTGAGGTCGTACGAGAGGGAGTTGTCCTCGCAGCGGAGGCGGAGACGGTGCAGGGGCTCCTCCACTTCGATGCGCAGCGGGCCCACGGCGAGGTGCATGCGGTCGTCGCCGAGGGCGTCCGAGGCGCGGACCGCGTGGAGTTCGTCTCCGGTGCGCAGGGTCGCGTAGGCGTCGGTCACCCCGACGTTGGGGTAGACGCCGAGGCCGAGGATGAGCAGGGCGCGGCCCTCGTGGTCGAACACGTGGAAGATGCAGCGGTCGTAGGCGTTCCGGTCGCCGGTCGCGACGTGCTTCATCGACAGGGGTACCTGGTGCACGGGGTACTCGTCGAGGGGCACGGGACGGTCGTCTGCCACGGCTAACCTCCCCTGGGGACAGTGGAGGTGACGGTACGTCAGGTGGCGTGCGGTCGCCATAGCCGTGACCTGTACGCCGGTGAACTCACGCTCGATTACCGGAGCCGGTGACTTGTCGACATGCCCTTCCGTTGCCTCGGTATGACCCCCACATATGCGCCGACCGGGCGTCAGCGCCGGATCTTCGTCCCCGTACCCGCAGAATCGGTTCCCCCGGCACCGCCGCAGCCCCAGGACCCGCCCATCTACCGTGACCTGATGCGGAGTTGGGCCGAGCGGGGCCGCACCCTGCCGGGGCGTCACGACCCGGAGTGGGCTCGGCTGGCGGCGCCGCCCGCAGGGTTTGCCCGGTGGGTCAGGTCGGAGGGGACCGACGGCGCCTGACCGGCGATGGGGCGCTCCCGCACGAGGTTGTTCACGCCGGGGACGCCGGCAGCCGGCGGCTCGGGCCGCGGACGTGTGCTCCCCTCCCCCGCGTCGTCGGCCGCTGGGCCGGGCAGGCCGGAGAGGGCGTGGCCAAGACGCGGGAGCCGGGCGCCGCGTCCGCGGCCCGAGGCTCCGAACAGACCTCCGGCGTCAGCCGGTTCGGTGGGCTTCTGGACCCGCCAGGTGGCGGGCGATGACCATCCGTTGGATCTGGTTCGTGCCCTCGACGATCTGTAGGACCTTGGCCTCGCGCATGTAGCGCTCGACCGGGAAGTCCGCGGTGTAGCCGTAGCCGCCGAGCACCTGGACGGCGTCGATGGTGGCCTTCATCGCGGTGTCGGTGCAGTGCAGTTTGGCCATGGCGGCCTGCTTGGCGAACGGGCGGCCCGCGTCGCGCAGCCGTGCCGCCGCGAGGTAGAGGGCGCGGCCCGCCTCGATCTGGGTGGCCATGTCGGCGAGCATGAAGCGCAGGCCCTGGAAGTCGGAGATCGGGCGCCCGAACTGCTGCCGGCCGCTCGCGTAGGCCACCGCCTCGTCAAGTGCCGCCTGGGCCAGGCCGATCGCGCAGGCCGCGATGCCGAGCCGGCCGGAGTCCAGCGCGGACAGGGCGATCGCGAAGCCCTGGCCTTCCTCGCCGAGGCGGCGCTCGTCTGGGACCCGGACGCCGTCGAAGTGGACCTGGGCGGTGGGCGAGCCCTTCATGCCCATCTTCTTCTCCGGTGCCGCGCCGCTCAGGCCGGCCGCGTCGCCGGGCACCAGGAAGGCGCTGATCCCGCGCGCGCCGTCCTCGCCGGTGCGGGCCATGACCGTGTAGAAGTCGGCGATGCCGCCGTGCGTGATCCAGGCCTTGGTGCCGTCGATCACCCAGTCGTCGCCGTCCCTGACCGCTTTTGTGCGCAAGGAGGCCGCGTCGGAGCCGGAGGACGGTTCGGAGAGGCAGTAGGCGCCGAGGAGTCCGCCGCCGAGCATGGCGGGCAGGTGTTCGACCTGCTGCTGCTTGGTGCCGTAGTTGGCCAGCGCGTGACAGGAGAGGGAGTGGACGCTGACGCCGAGGCCGACCGTGAGGCGAGCCGCCGCGAGCTCTTCGAGGACCTGGAGGTAGACCTCGTACGGCTGGTCGCCGCCGCCGTACTCCGAGTCGTACGGGAGGCCGAGCAGTCCCGACCGGGAGAGCAGGGTGAAGATCTCGCGCGGGAAGTGTCCGGCGTCCTCTTCCTCGGCCGCCCTCGGGGCGATCTCCCGCTGCGCGATGTCGCGGGCCAGCGAGATCAGATCCCGGGCCTCGTCCGTGGGCAGTTGCCGGTCCACCGGCTGCGGGGCTCGGTCGGGCATGGCGACGCTCTCCTCCCTGTCGGGCACATCGGCGGGCGTACGCCTGGGGTCGAGGCGACGTGGCCGGGTACCGCACGGATGCGGCCGCTGCTCCTACTCCCGGGTCTCGGAAGCGGCTGACCAGCGGCTCTGCGCTGTGAGTATGCCCGATCGGAGGTCTCGCGTCACCAGTTAACGACCGCTTACTTCAAGAATAGCCCGGTCGTCCGGAACTGGCCGGAACCGCTGGGATTCAGGCGTCCCGGCGGGCGGGCGACGGCGCCGGATGGGCGGGGTCCAGCTCCTCGATGGCGCGCAGGGTGCCGCCGAGGGTCTTCACGAGGATTTCGCGCATCGTCTCGCGGGAGAGGTCGGAGGTGCTGATCCACTCAAGCGTCGCGCCCTCGACGCTGCACACCCAGCCGAACAGGCCCATGCGCGCGATCCGGGAGATGTCGGCACGGCCGTACGCCCCGTCGGCGATGGTCGCGACGATCGCCGCGCGCACCCCGTCGCGGATCGCGTGCACCTCGGTGTCGAAGCCGACGCCGCCGCTCACGATCGTGCGGTACGCGGCCTGGTTGTGCTCGGCCCAGCGCAGATAGCTGTCCATCGTCCGCTGTACGCGGTCCAGTTGGGGCAGTTCGAGACCGCTCGCCGCGAAGGTCACCAGGTCGGCGACCGAGTCGTTGATGATCGCCAGGTAGTAGCCGCGCTTGGACTGGAAGTAGTAGTAGATCAGCCCCTTGGCGACATGCGCCTGCCGCGCGATGTCGTCCATGGACAGCGCGTCGTAGGACGTGTCGGCGAACAACTTCCGGCCGATGGTGATGAGTTCGGCGCGGCGCGCCAAGGAACGCTCGGTACCGCGCGCCCTGGGACGTGGGACGTCACGCTGCTGACTGATTTCCAATTTCGACTCTGGCTCTCCAACTGGGCTGGGTCAACCGCAGTATGGCAGGTCGCGTATGTGTCAGGTCACAGCAGGCCGATTTGGGTCACAAGCATCGCGATCACCACGACAAGGGTCCAGCCCACGATGTGCTCGACGATCTTCGGACCGTCGCCCTTGGGGCCGCCGGTGCGGGTACGGGCGCGGGCGGCGCTGGCTGAGTGTGCGGTCATGGTGGCTCGCAGAGGTCGGATGTGCGGTGGACTCCCCCGTTCTGTCCACCTTGCCACCCCTGTCGGGTTCTGCGCCGGAGACCTTGGTCACAGGGACCTCGGTCTCCGGCACGGGGTCAGCGCACGCCCACCGCCGCGAGGGCCTTGCGCTGGCGGGCGGTCGGGTGCGCGGGGAAGTAGAGGTAACAGACACCGCCGGTACCGGAGGAGAGCTTGCCGGAGGCGTTGTACCGCTTGGTGCGCAGCCAGATGTTCTCCCACTCGCGCCGGTTGTAGACGCGGCGGACGGCCGGATCGCTGGGCGAGTTGGGGTCGTTGGCGATCACGTCGCCGTCGGCGGTGAAGCCGATCACCGTCATCAGGTGGCCGGAGGTGCCGTAGCCCGCGCCGGTCAGTTCGCTGCTGAGGAACGACTGGGACGTTATGGCCGGGATGCCCGCCGCGATCAGCGTCTCCAGGTCGCCGAGCGAGCCGAGCCGGGTGACCACGCCCTGGAGGTCCTTGTACGTGGCCGCGTAGGCGGCGTTGAACGGCCAGTTGCCGCAGCCCTGGTACTGGTAGTCGTAGGTGAAGCGGGCCGCGTTGTCGACCTGCGGGTCGGCGTAGGTCGGGTCGACCCAGGCGAGTTGCTCCGGGGTGAGCCGGCCGCCCCAGTACTCGATGATCATCTGCGAGGAGGTGGGGCTGCACCAGGCCTCGCCGCCGTTGTCGTACTCCGGGTACTGGCCGACGTGGATCTCCTGCGAGTACCGCGGGACGATCAGCTCCTGCGCCAGACCGGGAGTCGACGCCGGGACCGTGAAACGGTCCGGGACGTCGGAGCCCATCGCGCCGAGCCGCCACACGGTGGGGGTGTGCTTGGTGCCGGGCTTGCGGTAGAGGGTCAGGCGGAGTCGGTACGACGCGAGGCGCAGGCCTGTCGTGGCGTCGTCGATCGCGAAGGTGTCCGTCCAGATCGTGGACTTGCCGTCCGTCTGGTCGTCGACGGAGGTCCGCTTGATGTCCTGGTCGCCGGCCGCCCAGCGGCCCATCACGTACCAGGGGGTGTCCGTGCCGTCGGAGTACGTGCCGTGCAGCTCGATCTGGATCCAGGTGCCGGCCGGGGTGTCCGCGTTCCAGGAGGCGATGGTCTCCGTCGCGGGGACGGAGAGCTTGTGGACGGGGGACGTCCAGGTCGCGTACTCCCAGTTGGCGGTCTTGCCGGTGTGCGGGTCCGCGTAGTCGACGCGGCCGACGGCGGCGCCGATCGCGAGGCCCGGGCGGGGGCCCGCGACGGCGCGGGTGCCCTGGGCGGCGCCGCGGCGCCAGTCGGCGTAGGTGGTCCAGGCACGGTTGTCGACCGTCGGGGTTCCCTCGCGGGGCCGCGCGTCGAGAAGCGTCGGCGCCCGGTCGGAGTCGGCGGTGTCGGTGGCGGTCGCGGTGTCGGCGGCCGCGGGGCCCGTGCCGGCGACCACCGCGGCGGCGACCGCGGCGGCCAGGACGGTTCTGCGGGACGGCTGTTCGGCTCTGCTCATGGGCGGAAGACCCCCGGGTGTTCCGAGTCGGGACAGATCCAGTCGGGACAGATCCAATGGACGACTGTGCGCCCACTATGAACACACAGGGCACTCCGCTGCCAGCACTTCGAACCTCGCCACACCCACCAATATTGGTATCGACCAGTGGTATGAACTGGGGCGGGAGCCACCGCTCCCTACACTGTCCCGGTGACCTGCGGCATCACCCGCCCCACGACCTCCCGGGACCAGCCATGCGCGACCTCGCCCACCGTCTGAGCCGGCTGCCACCGTCCTGCGGCCCGGTCCGGATCGTCGGCGTCGACGGGCACGCGGGGTCCGGGAAGTCCACGTTCGCCGGGCAGTTGGCCGAGGCTTTGGGCGGCGCCCCCGTCCTGCACCTGGACGACCTCGCCACCCACGACGAACTGTTCGGCTGGACCGGCCGCCTGCTGACCCAGGTGATCACTCCCCTCAGCCTCGGCGAGACCGCCCACTACGCGCCCTACGACTGGCACGCCCGCCACTTCGCCGCGCCCCGCGCGCTGCCTCCCGCGCCCGTGGTCCTCGTCGAGGGCGTCGGCGCCGGACGCCGGGCGGTGCGCCCGTTCCTCGCGGGGCTGCTGTGGATGGAACTGCCCCGGGAGGAGTCCTGGGCACGGGGCCGGCTGCGGGACGGAGCGGAGCAGCGGGACTTCTGGGACGGGTGGGTCGAGGCGGAACACGAACACTTCGCCAAAGACCCTTCGCGCCCCCACGCGGACTTCCTGGTACGGCAGTTGGGAAAGGGGTACGAGGTGCTCTCGGGGCCCTCAGGGACGATTGGACCGGACCATGAGGTCACCCACGGTGACGGACCGCCCGCAGTGTGCTGAACTTGTGAAGACCCTTCCGCCCGAACTTGCTTGAGTGCCTCAACTCGGCTTGACCCAGGGGCCGTACAGGTCTTACGTTCTGAATGTGCGGCCGGTTCGAAGCCGCCCAGAGTCGCGAAGCCCCCGGTTGTTCCCCCGTGATCGGGGGCTTCGTTCTGCTCCAGCACGTTTTCCGGCCGCTACGAGCCGTGATTTGCTCACCCTGGGTCACCGTCCTGAGTGCGCCCCATCTGCTCCTACCTCGTCAAACGGCCTGTGCGGCACCCTTCGATGGGCGACTGCCCCGCAGGTACGATGCCCAGGGTGCGACCGACGGACGGCTGCTTCGCGCACCACGGCAACTCCCGTCCGCGGCACAGCGGTTCGACCCAGACTGCCGACGGGCGCCGGCCCGGCGGTGAATCAACGGGGGCACGGTTTGTGGGGGGACGTGATGGACTTCGGCACGCAGGGCCCCGAGGCCCCGGCCGACCTCGCGTGGCTGCGAGGCGTGGACGCCTACACGATGGGCGCTTATCCGCAGGCGGAGGAGGAGTTCCGCACCGCGGTACGGATGGATCCCGGGATGGCCGACGGCTGGCTCGGACTGCACGCGCTGCGCGTCGACACGACGACCGCGCTGCTGCGGATGTACCGGCACCGGGAACGCTTCGGGGAACAGCGCACCAGGCACCGCCGTACGCTCAACTCCTGGTACTGGCTGGGCTGGTGGGTGCAGCCCGTGCTGGAGAGCCCGCGTGATCTGCTGCTCGCGCACGCCTCGCACTGGCTGGACGGCCGCCATGTGCCGGAATTGGACCGGGCGTTGGCGGGACTGCCGCCCGTGGACACCGACCACCAGGTCCGCTTCCTGCACGCGTGCCGGGCCTATCTGGTCAAGGACTGGGAGCAGCTGGTCCGGCACACCGACCCGCTGATCAACGATCAACTCCTGGGAATCGAGGCCGGGTTGTTCGGCGGGATGGCCCGGGTGCGGCTGGAGATGTACGGCCAGGCCGAGCCGTTGCTGTCCTCGGCGCTGATGCGCTGTCGCAGCGAGCAGCCGCAGCGCAAGGAGCTGCGGTACTGGCTGGCGCGGGCCCACGAGGGCACCGGCCGCAGCGCCGCCGCGCTCCCCCTGTACCGGGCGGTGCACCGTGTCGACCCCGCGTTCATGGACACCTCGGCGCGGCTCGCGGCGATCACCGACTCCGACGGGTACGACGGCTCCGAGGACGTGACCGACCTCGCGGCGATCACGCTCTCCGGCGGCCAGGACGCGCTGGAGGGGCCGGACGGGCTCGATCCGCTGTTCGGCGCGGAGGGGCGGGATCTGAAGCTGTCGGAGCCCGGTCTTCCGCCGACCGGCCCGTTGCCCGCGGCGGGCGACTCGGTGCGGGAGAAGACCTCCAATCCGGTGCTGCCGCTGCCCACGGGTCCCACCGATCCCGTCTTACTGGAGGAGGCGCTCAACGAGCTGGAGCGCATGGTGGGGCTGGAGCCGGTCAAGCGCCAAGTCAAGGCGCTGTCCGCCCAGTTGAACATGGCTCGGCTGCGGGCCGGGCAGGGGCTGCCGGTTCAGCCGCCGAAACGGCACTTCGTCTTCTCCGGGCCGTCGGGTACCGGCAAGACCACCGTGGCTCGCATCCTCGGGCGGGTCTTCTACGCCCTCGGGCTGCTGGGCGGGGACCATCTCGTCGAGGCGCAGCGGGCCGATCTGGTCGGTGAGTATCTCGGCCAAACGGCCGTGAAAGCCAACGAGTTGATCGATTCCGCGATCGGTGGCGTCCTCTTCGTCGATGAGGCGTACTCGCTCTCCAACTCCGGTTACGGCAAGGGCGATGCGTACGGTGACGAGGCCTTGCAGGTGCTGTTGAAGCGGGCCGAGGACAATCGCGACCACCTCGTGGTGATCCTGGCGGGCTATCCGGAGGGCATGGACCGGCTGCTGGCCGCGAACCCCGGGCTGTCGTCCCGCTTCACGACGCGCGTCGACTTTCCTTCGTACCGGCCGCTTGAACTCACGTCCATCGGTGAGGTGTTGGCGGCGGAGAACGGTGACGTGTGGGACGAGGAGGCGCTGGACGAGCTGCGGTCGATCGCCGGGCACGTTGTCGACCAGGGGTGGATCGACGAGCTCGGGAACGGGCGGTTCTTGCGGACGCTGTACGAGAAGAGCTGTGCGTATCGGGATCTGCGGTTGTCCGTGTATCCCGGGATGTTGTCGCGGGATGACCTGTCGACTCTGCGGTTGCCGGATCTGATGCAGGCGTATGGAGAGGTGTTGTCCGGGCGGGGGCCGGGGCCTGCCGGGATGTGAGCGGTGCGCCACAGCTCAGGTGGATCTGTTGGTTCGCGGCTGCGGCCCGGTGGGGGCTGGTCGCGCCCACGCGGCGGAGCCGCAAATCGACACAGCCCCGCGCCCCTGAAAAGAGCGCGGGGAGCCGGTGTCAGCTAGGTACCGTTTCCTTCAGTTCCGCCGTCCTCGGTTGTGCCGGGACCTCTCGGTGGGCCGGGTCCGTCACCTCGCCCACCAGGAGTTCCAGGACGTCCTCCAGGGCGACCAGGCCGAGCACCTTGCCGGAGGCGTCTGCCACCTGGGCCAGGTGGGTGGCCGCTCGGCGCATGACCGTCAGGGCGTCGTCCAGGGGGAGTTCGGCCCGGAGTGTTGTCATGGGGCGCCAGATCTGCTGGGGGACCGCCCGCTCGGATTCCTCCAGGTCCAGGACATCCTTGACGTGGAGGTAGCCCATGAAGGCGCCGGTCTCCGCGGCGATCGGGAAGCGGGAGTAGCCGGTGCGGGCGGTGAGGGCGACGATCTCGCCCGGGGTGACCGAGGGGCTGACCGTCACCAGGCCCTCGCGACGGAGGAGTACGTCGGTGACCGGGCGGGAGCCCAACTCCAGGGCGTCTTCCAGGCGTTCCTGTTCTTCGGGGTCGAGGAGGCCGGCCTGCCCCGAGTCCTCCACCAGGCGGTTGAGCTGTTCGCTGGTGAAGACAGCCTCGACCTCGTCCTTGGGCTCGACGTGGAAGAGGCGCAGGATGCCCTGGGCGACGGCGCCGAGGGCCACGGTGATCGGCCTGCAGACGCGGGCGAAGGCGACCAGGCCGGGGCTGAGCCACATCGCGGCCTTCTCCGGCGCGGCCATCGCGAGGTTCTTCGGGACCATCTCGCCGATGACGAGGTGGAAGAAGACGACCGCGGCGAGCGCGAGGATGTAGCCGAGGGGGTGGATCATGCCCTCGGGCAGGTGCATCCACTCGAAGACCGGCTCCAGAACGTGTGCGACCGTCGGCTCGGCGACAGCGCCCAACGTCAACGAGCAGACGGTGATGCCGAATTGGGCCGCCGCCATCATCTGCGGGAGGCGCTCCAGGCCGTAGAGGACCTGTCGGGCCCGGGCGGTGTTGAGGGGTTCGATCTGGCTGCGGCGGACGGAGACGAGGGCGAACTCGGCGCCGACGAAGAAGCCGTTGGCGAGCACCAGCAGGACCGCGAAGAGGAGTTGGAGGACGGTCATCGGGCCGCCTCCATCACGTTCACGGCGGGAGACGTGCGGACCAGGCGGACGCGTTCGGCGCGGTAGTGGCCTACCTGGCGGACCGACAGCCGCCAGCCTGGGAGTTCGGCCTTGTCGCCGGGGGCGGGAATGCGGCCGAGGAGGTCGGCGACCAGGCCGGCCACCGTCTCGTACGGGCCCTCGGGGACGTCCAGGCCTATGCGCTGGAGGATGTCGACGCGGCAGCTGCCGTCGGCGTCCCAGGCCGGTTTGCCGTCCTCGGGCGGGGCGGCGGCGAGTTCGGGGACGTCCTGGTCGTCGTGCTCGTCGCGGACCTCGCCGACGAGTTCCTCGACGATGTCCTCCAGGGTGACCACACCCGCCGTACCGCCGTACTCGTCGACGACCACGGCGATGGGCTGTTCGCTGCGCAGCCGGGCCAGCAACGGTTGCACGGGCAGGGTCTCGGGGACCAGCACCGGGGACTTGGCGATGCTGGTGACGGAGGTGCGCAGGCGGTCGTGCGAGGGAACGGCCAGCGCGTCCTTGAGGTGGACCATGCCGACGATCTCGTCGATCTTCTCGCGGTAGACGGGGAAGCGGGACAGACCGGTCGCGCGGGTCAGGTTGACCACGTCCTCGGCGGTCGCCGACGACTGCAGCGCGCTGACCTTCACGCGCGGGGTCATGACGTGCTGCGCGGTCAACTCGCCCAGCGACAGCGTCCGTACGAAGAGATCGGCGGTGTCCTGCTCCAGCGTGCCGGCCTGCGCCGAGTGCCGGGCCAGGGAGACGAGTTCGCCGGGGGTGCGGGCCGAGGCCAGCTCCTCGGTGGGCTCGACGCCCAGCGCGCGGACGAGCTTGTTGGCGACGGTGTTCAGCGCGGCGATCACCGGGCGGAACAGGCGGGCGAAAGCATGCTGTGGTGCGGCGACGAAGCGTGCGACCTGGAGTGGTCGCGACACCGCCCAGTTCTTGGGCACGAGCTCGCCGATCACCATCTGCACGGCGGAGGCCAGCAGCATGCCGACGACCACGGCGACGCCGGAGACGGCGCCCTCGGGGATGCCGATCGCGCTGAACGGGCCGTGCAGCAGCTCCGCGAGGGCCGGTTCGGCGAGCATGCCGACGACCAGGGAGGTGATGGTGATGCCGAGCTGGGTGCCGGAGAGCTGGAAGGACAGCTCCTTGAGCGACTCGACGACCGTGGCGGCCCGTCGGTCGCCCTCGGCGGCGGCCTTCTCGGCCTCGGGACGCTCCACGGTGACGAGTCCGAACTCGGCCGCGACGAAGAAGCCGTTGGCCAGAATCAGCAGCATCGCCGCTCCGAGGAGCAACAAGGGGATGGTCATGCCGCCGCCTCGATATGTCGGGAGGGGGCGGCGCAGGTACTACAGGACGATCCGTCCATCGCTGGAGGGAGTCACTCCTCGGGTCGCAGGGGGCCTCTGAAGACAGGGGGGAACATCGGTGGCGGAGGCGAGAACGAAAAACGCCACCGACAACAGATTAATCAAGACATGGCCCTCTACGGCAGATCCCTCAGCGACCGGTCCTCGGCGAGCGCCCGCAGACTGCGCGCGTCGGCGATGGCCCGCTGCTTGGCGATACCGGGCTGGATGCCGAGTACGGGCAGGCTGGTGCCGTCGCTGAGATTGAGGAAGACCCAGGGGTCGCCGGGGCGCAGATTCACCTGGAGGATCTCCGCCCATGCCAGCCGGCGCCTGCTGACGATGTTCACGACGGTGACACCGGACTCGTCGGCGACGACCTTCACGCGCGCGAGGAGGGCCAGTACGGCGAAGAGGAGGGCACCGGTGAGGACGAAGCTGAGCTTCTCCCCAGGGGTGAGCTGTTCCAGGAGCATCGCGACGGTCGTGATGACGACGAAGATCGCGATGCCCGCGGTGAGCAGCACGGCACGGGTGCGGCCCGGCCGGAACGTGACCGGCAGGACGGGGAGTTCGGACATGATCGGCGTGATCCTCGGGGTGTTCCTCAGAGACGGCAGGCGTGGATGGCCGTCGTCAGGATGGCCCGGGCGCCGATGTCGTACAGGTCATCCATGATCCGCTGCGCTTCCTTGGCGGGGACCATCGCGCGGACGGCGACCCAACCCTCGTTGTGTAGCGGGGAGACGGTCGGGGACTCCAGGCCGGGGGTGAGCGCGACGGCCTTCTCCAGCTGCTCGACCCGGCAGTCGTAGTCCATCATCACGTACGTCCGGGCGACCAGGACGCCCTGGAGGCGCCGCAGGAACTGCTGGACCTTGGGCTCGGTGGTGTCGTCGGTCTCGGCGCCCGTACGGCGGATGACGACGGCCTCGGACTTCATGATCGGGTCGCCGAAGACCTCAAGTCCCGCGTTGCGCAAGGACGTTCCGGTCTCGACGACGTCCGCGATGACCTCGGCGACGCCGAGTTCGATGGCGGTCTCGACGGCTCCGTCGAGGTGGACGACGGAGGCGTCGACGCCGTTGTCCGCGAGGTACTTGGCGACGATGCCCTCGTACGAGGTGGCGACCGTCTTGCCCTTGAGGTCCGCGAGGGTGTTCGCGGCGCCCGGCTTGGAGGCGAAGCGGAACGTGGAGCGGGCGAAGCCGAGCGGGAGGATCGGCTCGGCGCTCGCGCCGGAGTCGATCAGCAGGTCGCGGCCGGTGATGCCGATGTCGAGGCGGCCGGAGGAGACGTAGATCGCGATGTCGCGGGGGCGGAGGTAGAAGAACTCGACCTCGTTGACCGGGTCGACGATCCGCAGCTCCTTGGACTCCCGGCGCTGCTGGTAGCCGGCCTCATGCAGCATGTCCGCCGCAGGTCCTGACAGGGAACCCTTGTTGGGGACGGCGATGCGCAGCATGAGGTCGGCTTCCTTCGCGAGAAAAGGGGTGAACTGTCTCGAATGTTTGTAAAGGGGTTCTACAGGTGGGCGTAGACGTCGTCCAGCGAGATCCCGCGGGCGACCATCATCACCTGGACGTGGTAGAGCAGCTGCGAGATCTCCTCGGCGGCCGCTTCCTTGCCCTCGTACTCGGCGGCCATCCACACTTCGGCGGCCTCTTCCACGACCTTCTTGCCGATGGCATGGACGCCCTTGCCGACCAGCTCTGCGGTGCGGGAAGTGGCGGGGTCGCCGCTGGCGGCCTTCTGCTGGAGCTCGGTGAACAGCTCCTCGAACGTCTTATTGGACATGATGCCGCCCACCCTATTGCAAACAATCGTGGGCTTAACGCCACGGTTCAGATACTGAGCGGAGCGTGGCCGCCGTCGCCACGGCCGCGGTCACCGCCTCGTGCCCCTTGTCCTCGTTCGAGCCCTCCAGGCCCGCCCGGTCCAGGGCCTGCTCCTCGGTGTCGCAGGTCAGGACGCCCATGCCGACGGGGACGCCGGTCTCGACCGAGACCTGGGTGAGGCCCTGGACCACGCCCTGGCACACGTACTCGAAGTGCGGGGTGCCGCCCCGGATGACGACACCGAGGGCGACGATCGCGTCGTAGCCCCGGCCCGCCAACACCTTTGCCACGACCGGGAGTTCCCAGCTGCCGGGGACCCGGAGCAGGGTGGGCTCGTCGATCCCCAGGTCGTGCAGGGCGCGCAGGGCGCCGTCCACCAGACCGTCCATCACCTTTTCGTGCCACTGTGCCGCGATGACGGCGACCCGCAGGTCTCCGACGTTGCGTACGGACAGTTCCGGTGCACCCTTGCCGCTCACGTTCTCTTGTCTCCTAGAAGTGCGATGAAGTGCGACTGCTCGACTACTGGTTGCCGCAGGTGGACACGGGGGACGTGTCCAGCCAGGGCAGGTCGTGCCCCATCCGGTCCCGCTTGGTGCGCAGGTAGCGGAGGTTGTGCTCGCCCGCCTGTATCGGCATCGGCTCACGGCCGGTGACCTTGAGGCCGTGCCGGACGAGCGCGTCGGTCTTGTCGGGGTTGTTGGTCATCAGGCGCAGGCTGTGGACGCCGAGGTCCTCCAGGATCTGCGCGCCGGCGCCGTAGTCCCGGGCGTCGGCGGGCAGGCCGAGTTCGAGATTGGCGTCGAGGGTGTCGCGGCCGCGCTCCTGGAGTTCGTACGCCCGGAGCTTGGAGAGCAGGCCGATGCCGCGCCCCTCGTGGCCGCGCAGGTAGACGACCACTCCCCTGCCCTCCTCCTGGATGCGCTCCAGGGAGGCCTCCAGCTGGGGGCCGCAGTCGCAGCGCAGGGAGTGGAAGACGTCGCCGGTGAGGCACTCGGAGTGGACGCGGACGAGGACGTCCTCGCCGTCGCCGATCTCGCCGTGGACGAGGGCGACGTGCTCGACGCCGTCGACGGTGGAGCGGTACCCGTAGGCCGTGAACTGGCCGTGACGGGTGGGGAGTTGGACCTCGGCCTCGCGGCGGACGGTGGGTTCGGCGGCCTGCCGGTAGGTGATCAGGTCCTCGATGGAGATGATCGTCAGGCCGTGCTTGCGGGCGAAGGGGATCAGTTCGGGGAGGCGGAGCATACGGCCGTCCTCGCCCGCGATCTCGACGATGGCGCCGGCCGGGCGCAGGCCCGCGAGGCGGGCGAGGTCGACGGCGGCCTCGGTGTGGCCGTTGCGGACCAGCACGCCGCCGGACCGGGCGCGCAGCGGGAAGATGTGGCCGGGGCGGACCAGGTCGTCGGGCTCGGCGTTGCCGCTCGCGAGGACCTGAAGCGTGGTCGCGCGGTCGGAGGCCGAGATACCCGTGGTCACACCGTGAACAGGCGAGGCGTCCACGGAGACTGTGAACGCGGTTTTCATCGACTCGGTGTTGTCCTCGACCATCTGCGGGAGCCGGAGCCGGTCCAGCTCGTCGCCCTCCATGGGGGCGCAGATCAGGCCGCGGCACTCGCTCATCATGAACGCGATGATCTCGGGGGTGGCCTTCTCGGCGGCGATGACGAGGTCGCCCTCGTTCTCGCGGTCCTCGTCGTCGACGACCACGACGGGGCGGCCGGCCGCGATGTCCGCGATGGCCTGCTCGACCGGGTCAAGGGAGAAGTCCTCGAAACCGTCGGTGCTGTACAGGATCGGTGCCGCCGTCATGCCGGCGCTCCTTCCAGGACGGGCTGCGGGGTCTTGCGGGAGCGCAGCCACCAGTCGCGCATGCCCCACAGGACGAGTGCGCCGTAGATGACGTAGACGAAGCCGGAGAACGCGAAGCCGTTGGCGAAGTTGAGGGGGACGCCGACGAGGTCGACGAGGAGCCAGGCGAACCAGAACTCGACCATGCCGCGGGCCTGGGCGTACATCGCGACGACGGTGCCGACGAAGATGTAGGCGTCGGGCCACGGGTCCCAGGAGAGGGACGGGTACGCCTTGAACAGGGCCGCTACGGCCACGGTCCCTGCGGCGGCGGAGCCGGCCAGGATCGCGCGTTCGCGCCAGGTGGCGAAGCGGGGGGTGATGTGACCGTCGGCGGAGCCGTCCCCGCCGCGGTTCCACTGCCACCAGCCGTAGACCGCGACGACCATGACGACGACCTGCTTGCCGGCGCTGCCGGAGAGGTGGGCGGTGGCGAACGCGGCGAAGAGGATCACGCCGGAGACGAACTGGGTGGGCCAGCTCCAGATGGACCGCCGCCAGCCGAAGGCGAGGCCGATCAGCCCGATGACGTTGCCGATCATGTCCGACCACTTGATGTGCTGGCCGAACAGGACGAAGGCCTCGGAGTTGAGCCAGTTCACGGGGTCACCTCGCGCGCGCCCATCAGCCGCTCCACGTACTTGGCGATGACGTCGACTTCGAGGTTGACCGGGTCGCCGGGCTGCTTGAGGCCGAGCGTGGTCAGGCCGAGGGTGGTGGGGATGAGGCTGACGGTGAAGTAGTCGGGTCCGGCGTCGACGACGGTGAGGCTGATGCCGTCGACGGTGATGGAGCCCTTCTCGACGACGTAGCGCGTGAGGTCGGCCGGGAGCGAGATCTTGACGATTTCCCAGTTCTCGGACGGCTTGCGCTCGATCACCTCGCCGGTGCCGTCGACGTGCCCCTGCACGATGTGGCCGCCGAGGCGGGCGCCGAGGGCCATGGGGCGTTCGAGGTTGACGCGGGAGCCGACGGCGAGGACGCCGAGGCTGGAGCGGTTCAGGGTCTCGGCCATGACGTCGGCGGTGAACTCGTCACCCTCGTGCTCGACGACAGTGAGACAGACGCCGTTCACGGCGATGGAGTCGCCGTGCTTCGCGCCCTCGGTGACGATGGGGCCGCGCAGACGAAAGCGGGAGGCGTCGTCGAGACTCTCGACGGCGGTGACCTCACCCAGCTCTTCGACGATTCCGGTGAACACTTCCCGGGTCCTCCTGCCTCATAGGGCACGGACTCCGGGGCCTGTCGAAGACGACAGAATGAAACGGACGAGAACACCGGGAACGACGCCGGACAGAACCCGTCCACACAGGACGAGCCGATACGGCGGCGCGCACGAATGCCCGCCCGCCGCGCACTGCCTCCCATCCGGACTTTAACCGTCGGTCCAGGAATTTCACCTGGTCAACCGGCCGCTGGAAGCGGACGGGTCGCGGACTGTAACCGCCGGTTCGGACTTTCACCGACCCCGGAGTGCGCTGCTTCTGGTACACGGCAAGTGTGCCACGCCCGACATGGGTCCATCCAGGCGAAGGGTGTGGGCTGGCTCACAGACAGTGCCGCTGGACTTCTCAAGCGGCCCCTACCTGCTGGATCATCTGGTCTAGTCCTTTTCGGATCTCCGGAGGGGACTACCTGGACCGGTCCGGCGGTGGTGACGACGGCCCTTGCCCACCGCCGGGCCACTCAGGCCGGATGCGACCCCGCGCCGGCCGGCTATCCGAACAACTCGCCCTGCGCGCCGTCCTGAGCCGTCAGCAGCGCGCCGCGCAGCACGGCGGCGCCGCCGAGGACGCTCGGGCGCACCTCCGCGGGCAACGGGGACATGCGGACGATCCGCTCGGCGACCCGTACGGCGAGTTCGTCACCGCCGGCCTGCCCGACCTCGCCGCCGAGGACCACACACCCGGGGTCCAGCAGCGCGACGACCGAAGCGACCCCGAGGGCGAGGCGGTCGGCGAGGGCATCCAGGAAGTGCGCGGCGGAGGCGTCGCGGGGGCGGGTGTCTCGCGTGGGCTCCGGACGACCGGCGTCGACGCTCGCGTCCGGATCGTTCCCGGCGTCGACACCGACGCCCGAGTCACCCGCATCGGGCTCACCCCCGGCATCGACGCCCGCGTCACCCCCGACACCGATGCCGCCCATCTCCGCGACAGCCCACCGCACCACCC